>JAUWMD010000180.1 GCA_030613345.1 Candidatus Krumholzibacteriota bacterium | reverse complement strand
GAGGGTAAGCAAGACGATTCCCTGGGAGATGATCCCCGCCATCATGACGATGAGCCCGACCAGGACGGTCACCCCCACCGGGGTGCCCGTGATGAAGAGCGCCAGAAAGGCGCCGGTCAGAGCAAGGGGGATATTAAGCATGATGAGGAAGGGCAGAGAGAACGACTCAAACTGCACGGCGAGGATTATATAGGCGAAAAGTGATGCGAACAGGATGATAAGCCCCATCGTCCTGCGGTTCTCCGCCATCAGGTATGCCTGGCCGCCCAATTCCCATTCCACACCCTTCGGGCGGTCCATCCCCTCGATCACTTCTTCGATACGCCCGACGACTTCCCCGGTGCTGATACCGGCGGGATCCATGCGCACTATCACCTGCTTGACCTGGTCTTCCCTTACGATCTCCACCGGACCGGACGATCTGCGCACCTCGGCTATGTCCCGCAGCCTTACAGCGGCGATGCCGTCGCTTTTCACCACGAGGTTCTCGATGTCCGACTTGCATTCGATACGCCTCTCGGGAACCATGACGCGGATATCGTAGTATTCCAGGCCTTCACGGTACCGGGTCGCGACCGTTCCATGGACCATCGTCCTGAGCGTGGCCGCGATCTCACTCACAGGCAGGTCCAGGGCGGCCGCCCTTGCGCGGTCGATGGTGACGCGGTATTCCGGCTTCGTCATTTCCATCGAGATGTTAACGTTCCTGATCCCGGGGGTCTCTTCGAGGCGGCCGGCCAGAGCCTCCGCGAACTCGAAGATCGAGAGGATCTCGGTCCCCTTGACCTTCACCTCGACTTCCTGCTCGCCCGTCTTGCGGATGCCCTCCACACGTCTCTGCATCACGTTGATCTTCCCACCGGGAACGACGATCTTCTTCGCCACCGGGGTGATCTTGCGGATAAACTGCTGCGTGTCGATATTCCGTTCGGATTTGGGAACGAGCTGTATGTTCAGTTCCCCTTCATGTGCGATCTCGAAAGTCGCCAATCCCCATACCCTGCCGCCGGCAAGGGTGAAGATGCTCTCTATCTCCCGGATGTTGGCGAGTTCCGATTCGAGGCGGGCAAGTATTTCGTCCACCCTGCTCATAGAGGTTCCGCTCGGCATCATTATCTTGACCTTTATCCGGCCGTCGTCGAGTTTCGGCAGGAACTCCGATCCGGTGCGCGCGATCAGCAGAAACGAGGAGGCGAAGACGATCAGCACCAGTGCGATGACAGCCTTCCTGTTTCCGAGCGCCTTCTTCAGCGTTCGGGTGTAGGCCTGTATGAGACGGTCGTTGAACGAATGGAGAAAGAGACCCACGCCGGAGAGCGGTCCCGTATCGCTCTTCCGGATAATCCGGTCGGCGAGGAAAGGGGTCAACGTAACGGCGATGACCAGCGAGATGACTACTATACCGGCTACCACCATGACAAGTTCCCTGAACAGCAGCGAAGTCAGGCCGGGTATGAATATGAAGGGAATGAATATGACGAAGAAGGTCAGGGTCGCCGTGATGATCGCGGGGCCGACCTGATCCGTCCCCCGCAGGGCGGGCTCCTCCATGCCTTCGTCATCGAACCTGATGATGTTTTCGAGAACGACGATCGAGTTGTCCAGGATCACTCCCAGCGCTACGATCATGCCGCCCAGGGAGAACAGGTTGAGTGAATAGCCCATCAGTTTCATGACGAAAAAATTCACCAGGAGAGTGACTATCAGGGCAGCCATCATCACGAACACGTACCGGAGCTGCCCGAGGAAGACAAAGACGACGACTATCACGAGTATCGCCGCCAGAAGGGCGGTGCCTTGCACGCTGTTTATCGCGCCCATGATGTAGTTGCCCTGGTCCTCTACATAACCGAACTCTATGTCGTCCGGGATGTCGCGCTCGAGATCCCGCAATTTCTTCCTGACCGCACGGGAGACGGTCACCGTATTCGCCTCCGCCTGCTTGAGGATGTTCAGCTTTATACAGGTCTCGCCGTTGAAGCGCGTGTTGATGCGCATCTCCTCGTGAGAATCCTCGACGTCGGCTACATCCTTCAGATAAACCTTTTCGCCCAGACTTCCCCGAGCCACTACAACATCCGAGATCTCTTCGAGATCCCTGTATTCACCGATGGTCCGGACGATGATCTCCCTGTCCCTGGTTGTCACCCGGCCGGCGAAGATCTCCCTGTTCTCCTCGGACAGGACCTTCACTATAGCGGCCGGCGAAAGATCGTACGCTGACAATCGCTGCGGATCCAGGTGAACGCGGATCTCCCGCTCCAGCCCCCCCACGATCTCCGCGCCCGCCGTTCCGGGGACCGTGACTATCTTTTCAATCAGCCACTTATCGGCCCATTCGCGCAACCATACGAGGGACCGGATCTCCGAGGTGACAATGACCTGCGTGACGGGCAGAAACGACGGATCCGCCTTGATGATCAGAGGCGGATCCATGTCTGGCGGAAGCTCTCTTTCGGCGCGCGCCATGGCAGAGATCACGTCCTGGAAAGCGGCTTCTACATCGACACCGTACTGAAAGTTCACCAGAAGGGTGTACATGCCCTCTATCGAGGAGGATTCCAGGTAATCGAGATTGTCGACGGTCGCCATCACCCGCTCTATCGGCTCGGCGATGTTCGTCTCGATCTCGTCCGGTGTGGCTCCGCGCCACCAGATATGTATTTTGATCATCGGGTAGGCAATATCCGGCAGGTAATCAACGTCGAGCCTGGCGAGTCCGAACAGTCCCATAGATATCAGGGCTATGACCAGCACTGTGATCGCTACGGGTCGCTGGAGTGTTATCGCGGTGAGTCTCATGTGATCGATTCCGGTGCTATCCGCCGTTGAGTATCCTGACTTTCATCCCGTCTCGAAGCTTCCGGTTGCCGGATACGACAACCGAATCTCCCGCGGCAATGCCTCTCGTGATCTGTACCTCGTGCCTGTGCTCGATGCCTGTCTTCACCTCTCGCCTCGACGCCTTTCCGTTCTTTACTATGAATACGATTCTCTCCTGCTGGGGCGTGACGACGATCGCCGCATCCGGAACGACAACGGCGTCCTCTACCGTCTCGACGGGCACGATCAGGCGGGCGAACATCCCGGGCGCAATATCGACATCCTCGGCCAGCGTGGCTTCGACGGTCCGGGTAAGGGTTTTCCTGTCGAGTTCGGGGTATAATCTGGTTATCTTCGCCCGGAAGGTGCGGCCGCCGTAAGCATCGAGGGAAACCGTGATCTCCATTCCGGCTTCCACCATCATCGCATCCCTTTCGGGAACGGCAAACCTGATGACGAGGCTTTCGGGATCGAACATCTCCACGAGGTCTTCACGGGGAGAGACGAAATATCCCTCTGTGACGAATACCCTGCTCACCTCACCCGTCCAGGGAGCCCTTATCCGGTAGTCCTCGACCTTTTCATGGGCCTCACTCAGACGCGCCCGGGCTTCGGCAACCCGCAGCCGGCTTTCATCGAGAAGCTCGCCGGAGACAGCCCCTGACCGCACCAGCTTATCGATCTTCTTGAACTCCTTTTCTTCCCATACCAGTTCCTCCCGCGCCACCGCCACCCTTTCTTCGGCAGCCTTCTGGCGCCCGATGGTCAGAAGTATCCGGCCCTTCTCGACAACATCGCCTTCACGGATTTCACAGCCGACTATCGGGCCCTGGGCCGGGGAAGCGATGCGGGCTGTTCTGACCGCTTCGACGGATCCGGTCAACTCGATAATCCTGGTCATCGATCTCGATGCGGCCGGTCTCGCCTCGACGACCGGGATTTTCCCGCCTTTTCTGTCGCCCGTTCCGCTGTTATCGCCGCACCCGGCAAGCAAGGACGACATCATCATCAGGACTGCCGGGACCAGGATGCGGATATCCCTCCGGGGCGAGGGACGTTTATTGATCCGATTCACTACCTTCTCCTGTCGCAAACCTCAAAAACGCAATCTGCAGATTATAGTCGGCTATTGCTACATAGCGGTTCGTACGCATCTCGAGCAGCGCGGATTCCGCGTCCAGAACATCTGTGATCGTGCCCTTGCCGAGATTGTACTTCTCCTTCTCTATTCTAAGAGATTCCAGGGCCTGCTCTACCGCTTTTCCTATTGCGGCCAGTCTCTTCCTGGTCGAAGCAAGATGGTAACCGGCAGATTCGACTTCAAGCCGAATCTGCAGCTCCAGCTCGCGCAACCTGTTCTTCAGGCCGGCCAGCTTCGCCTTCTCCATGTCCAGTTCGGACCCCCTCTTTCCGCCTTCGAAGATAGGAAGTTCAAGCACACATCCCACCCGTCCGATATCCTCATAATCGGCCGCTCCGGGCATCGCGATGTATGAACCGAAGGCCTTATCTCCCGAGTAGGACGCGAAGAGCGAAACCGACGGCCAGTATGCGGCGCGTGACGCCTTCACTCGCCTGGCCTGGGCTTCCACCTCTTTCAGGGCAGCCAGGTAATCAGCCCTGTTCATGTAGGCCGATTGCAGGGCTTCCTCGATCCCGGTGTCCTGCTCGACAAGATAGAGGTCGCCGACGGACTGGATCGCGATATCGTTTCGATCCAGACCCATCAGGTTCGAGAGCGAACGCTTCAGAACAGCGAGGGTGCTCTTCACCAGCTCCAGCCTCTGGATGATATCAGCGAGACGGACCTCGACACGCAGCATATCGGCCTTCGACGCTTTTTCCATGTCTTTCAGAGCCTTAATCGTCTCCAGGTGCTCGCCGAGGGTGCTGCGCGAGAAATCCAGGGACTCGATTATCCTGCGCTGTTTAAGTATGCAGTAGTAAATACTGGTGACTTCATATTCAAGTTCCATACGCGTGAATTTCACAAGGTTCCTGGCCGAATCCTCCAGCAGGTCGAAAGCTCTCACTTCGTTCGAGATTCGCCCCCCCGTAAAGATCGGAATGCGCGCGTAAATATTCCAGGACAATACTTCATCGGCGAAGACCATAGGATAGCCTGGCTCTCTGGGAGGGACCATGCGTTCGGTTTTTGAATAGAGTGAATAGCTCCCCGAACCCCTGATATCCGGCCATCGCTGACCGGCCGCCCTGTCTCTTCTGGCCTGCGCCTCTTCCACTTTCGCGCCCCTGTAGCCGATGCGGGGATTGTTCTTCATGGCGATTGCGATGCACTCTTCCAGGCTGAGTGTATCCTGCACCCCGCCGCCCGAACCGGATCGCGGTGGAGTCTTCGGGCTTGTCTGAGAGTGAAGCCCCGTTCCTGTCGATCCGTACGCGCCTGCCGCATTCAACATGCAGAACCACAGGACAGATATAAAAATGACGCGAATTGAAACTGCTCTTGCAGCTTTCATCACTCTGGGTCTCCCTCTTGCTCTGAGTCGCCCCGGGCGACCGGATCCCGCAATTTTCGAACTGCCTTCATAACAACCGTCGGCCAAAGTGGTAAATTGTTACATCTCATTATTAATATCAGAAAAACCTTTCCCTGTCTTGGGTCAGTTTAGTTAAGCGGTAAGGATCTGAGCGCCCGGGAAATCTCCGAGCCGGAGACGACGCAATATACGCCATCTATTCCATGATCGCCTTGTAGGCTGTGTTGA
>JAUWMD010000246.1 GCA_030613345.1 Candidatus Krumholzibacteriota bacterium | reverse complement strand
CGCTTACCTGTCAGGCGGACCCGCGCCGCCCCGTCCGGCCGTGCCTCCCGAAGCCCCGTTCAGGGGGGACGGTCTCGATTTCGCACAGGTGACGGGACACCAGTCTGCGATCAGAGCCCTGCAGATCGCTGCTGCCGGCGGGCATCACACGATGATGGTCGGGCCGCCCGGTTCGGGAAAGACGATGGTGGCGAGGAGGTTCGCGACCGTCCTCCCGCCGCTCGACGGGGACGAGAAGCTCGAGGTCGCGATGATCCTCAGCGTGACTGGAAGGCTCTCAACGAAGGCCCCGCTGTCGAGACGTCCGTTCAGGGCGCCCCATCATTCGGCGAGCGACGCGGGCCTGGTCGGAGGGGGAAGGAACGCGTCGGCCGGCGAGATCACACTGGCGCACGGCGGGGTCCTTTTCCTCGATGAGTTGACCGAGTTCAGGCGAAACGTGCTCGAGACCCTCAGACAGCCGCTGGAAGAGGGCAGTATAGTGATAGCACGCGCCAACGCGGTATGCCGCTATCCGGCCAGGTTCCAGCTCCTCGCCGCGATGAATCCCTGCCCCTGCGGTTTTCGCGGCAGCACGTCACGAGGCTGCACCTGTACGCCAGCGGCCGTAAAGCGTTACCTGTCGAAGATCTCCGGACCTCTTCTCGACCGTGTAGCGATTCATATCCCCGTAATGGCGGTCGAGCCGGAGAAGTTCGAATCACAGAACAGGAACGGTATGTCTTCACGGGAGATCCTCGAAAGCGTGCTCCTTGCGACCGGGATTCAGAAAGACAGGTACGGGGAGTCCCCTGATTTCAGGAGGAATGCCGATGTGCCGCTGTACGCCCTCGAAAGATTCTGCCCGATGGAGGACGATGGCCGCGCTCTCCTCGACCGCGCCCAGAGGACATTGAGGTTCAGCGCGAGGTCGAGAAGGAACATCATACAGGTCGCCAGGACGATAGCGGATCTCGAAGGAACGGAAAGGACAGGCCCCGTGCACGTGGCGGAAGCCGTTCAGTACAGGGTGCCACCCGATCTGCTGTGAAAAAGCCCCGGGATCGTGCGATCCTGGGGCCTGACCGGCATTTTCAATCGAATGGATTACAGGTTCCTCGCGTGGAGGATGTCTCTGGCGATGATCATTTTCTGGATCTCGCTCGTTCCCTCGAAGATCCTGTTGATCCTCGAGTCGCGGTACATCCTCTCGATGGGGTACTCGCAGATGAATCCGTATCCGCCGTAAATCTGCATCGCCTTGTCGACAATGCGATCGAGCGCCTCGGAGCAGTAGAGCTTTACGATCGAGGATTCGCGCGTGATGTTCTTGCCCTCGTCGTACATCCAGGCGGTACGGTAGAGGATCGACTCCATGTTATAGATCTCCATCGCCATTTCGGCGAGCATCCACTGGATCGCCTGATTCGAGGAGATCTTCTTGCCGAACTGGATACGCTCCTTCGAGTAGGCCGCGCTGAGGGCGAGGCACTCCTTCGCCGCTCCGAGCGCTGCCGCTCCGAGTCCCAGGCGCCCAGTGTTCAGGACCTTCATCCCGACGAGGAAGCCGCGGCCCTCGCGGCCGAGGAGATTTTCCTTGGGGACCTTCATGTTCTCAAAGACGAGTTCGGCGGTCTCCGAGCCCCTTATCCCCATCTTCTCCTCGATCTTGCCGATGCTGAATCCCTCGTATTCCTTCTCCACGATGAAGGCGCTGAGTTTGCCGTCTGACGGTCCGCCTTTCATCTTCGCGAATGTAGTGATGATGTCTGCGAAACTGCCGTTTGTGATGAATATCTTTCCCCCGTTGAGCAGGTAGTAGTCGCCCTTGTCCTCGGCCGTCGTGTTCGAGGCGTAGGCGTCGGAGCCGGCATCGGGCTCGGTGAGGCCGTAGGCGGCGATCTTTTTTCCCTCCGCGAGGGGCACGAGATATTTCTGCTTCTGTTCCTCGGTACCAAACATGTATATGCCCGAAGCGCCGATGCTCTGGTGAGCGCCGATGAAGGTCGCCGTCGAGGCGCAGCCGCGGCCGATTTCTTCCTGCATGATGCAGTAACCCATCTCACCCATTCCCGCGCCGCCGTACTCGGGCGGGAACGAAATGCCGAGAAATCCCAGCTCTCCGCACTGCTTGATGATTTCGGGGGGTATCTTGTGCTCTTCGTCTATCTTCGCCGCAATAGGCTTGAGCTCTTTGTTGACGAACTTGCGGACCATATCCCTGAGCATGTTCTGTTCATCTGTGAATGTCCATTCCATCGATAGCTCCTCCTTAAAATGTGAATTGCCAGAATATGTATCGGATTTTCCGTGTGTCAAGCGAAATGAGTTGTCCCTCGTTTATCCTCCATGATACCTTACCAGTCCCATGAAGGTTTCAGCAAGAGATGAATGGTTTCCCGTCGGGCGTGCGGGCGCAACGAACCTTTTCAGGAAGGTTGTGCCGCCTTTGAGGAAGGCCGTAAAGAATTATAAGGATCCCTCTGTAACACAGATAGCGAAGAGGTCGAGGTCCCCCTTCAGGGTGCTCGTATCGACTGTTATCAGCGCGAGAACGAAGGACGAGGTCACCGGCGCAGCCAGTGAGAGGCTCTATGCGCTCGCCTCTGCGCCCGAAGAGATGTCGCGCCTCAGGATCACATCGATCGAGAAGGCGATATATCCGGCCGGTTTCTACAAGACGAAGGCAAGGGCGATCAAAAACCTCTGCAGGATGCTCATAGACGAATACGATGGCACGGTCCCGGATAAGATTGAAGAACTGATCCGGCTCCCCGGAGTGGGGCGAAAGACGGCGAACCTTGTTCTGACTCTCGGCTTCGGAAAACCGGGAATATGCGTCGACACGCATGTACACCGCGTGTGCAACAGGCTCGGGGCCGTGAAGACTAAGAATCCCACCGAGACCGAGTTCGCACTGCGCGATGTCCTTCCGAAGAAGAACTGGATCGAGATCAACGCCCTGCTGGTGATGTACGGGCAGGCGGTCTGCAACCCGGTCTCACCGTGGTGCTCGAGAGGTGGTATAATCAGTCATTGCGGCCGCATCGGTGTTACCCGGTCGCGTTGAGCATGATCCCTGTAAAAGGAGAGACGATGCGCCTGTTTTCGACAATTCTTATCGCTCTGCTGCTTTCGCTCCCCACTGCGGCGGCAGAGATAAAGTTCGACGACTACTTCACCGAGGGATGCCTGCGGGTCGACCTGTATCACACGGGTACAGCCGAGAGCGAGACCTACGCGGTCGACGAGCTGATATGCGAGCCTCACTGGGGCGGCAACCCGAAACGGCTGCTCGATATGATGAACCTCGGCGGCCATATCATGCGCGTCTACGACCTTGAGACTAACAGGGAGATTTTTTCGCGCGGATACTGCTCGATCTTTGGCGAATGGGCGACGACCGACGAGGCGATCGAAGGAATCCCGCGGACGTTTCATGAGACGCTCCTTATACCGATGCCGAAACGTTCCGTCCAGATACGGATAGACAGGCGTGATAGAAAGAACATATTCCGCAACGTCTTCGATCTCGTCGTCGATCCTGCCGATTATCACATAATGACGGAGACGAAGTTCTCGGGATTCCGTGTACGCTCGATCGAGAACAACGGCTCGCCGGCGAACAAGGTCGACATCGCGATCCTCGCCGATGGATACGACAGGGATGAGATACACAAGATGCGCGACGACGTGAAGCGATTGATGAAGGTCTTCTTCGACACCGAACCGTACGCGAGCAGACGCAAGGACTTCAATGTGAGGCTCATCGAGAGTATCTCGGCCGAGTCGGGCGTCGACGATCCGAGAAATAGCGTATACCGCGACAACCTTCTCGGCCTCTCGTTCAACAGCCTCGAATTGGACAGGTACCTG
>JAUWMD010000237.1 GCA_030613345.1 Candidatus Krumholzibacteriota bacterium | reverse complement strand
ATTATCGTGTTACCGTGGCGAGGCTGAAGAACGGCGCTCGAGGGGCCTGCTACAGCGATCCATCCTCGCTGCCGACCTATCACAGAGAGTTCGAGAGGCGGACGGGGATACCGACCGCCTCTGCCGCGAAGGTGATCGAGCCGGGAGATCCGGCGCTTTCCTCATATCCGTTCCTCTACATGACGGGGCACGGGAATATCTCGTTTTCCGGGACGGAGCTCGAACATCTCCGCGATCACCTCCTCGCCGGGGGATTCCTCTACGCCGACGACAACTACGGGATGGACGAGTCGTTCAGGGGAATCGTCGCCCTTCTCTTTCCCGGGCGCGAGCTCGCCTTCGGCCCGCTCGACCACCCGATATACAGCTGCTTCTACGAGCTCGAGGGGCCGCCGAAGATACACCAGCACGACGGCAGGCCGCCGGAGGGACTGGGAATATTCGACGGAGAGAAGCTGATGCGCTTCTACACGTACGAGAGCGACGGGGGAGACGGGCTCGAGGACCCTGACGTTCACGGCGACCCTCCCGCGAAGAGGGAGCTCGCGATGCGGATGGCTGTGAACGTCTTCTACTACGCCTTGACGAGATAATCCCGGAGAGGACAAGAATGAATTTCTCCACCGATGGCATGGACAATGCGAGGGACATACATGCGGACATAATCGCTGGACTTGACACGATAAATATGTGGTGTTATATTGTTATAAGGTGATTAATCGTTTGTAAAATTACGAGTTAGATATTTATTGGGACGGTCGATCATGCGGACATATGAACGGACACATCCCTGGATAAATTTTACCCTGGATTTGAACAATGCCCGGTTCGATCATTGGCTGATGCTCGGTGAGGCTCAGTCCAAATGCAGGCATTTTGAACGGATCCCCCTTCTTCCGGATGTCGCGGAGCACCTGTGCAAGGTCTTTCTGGCGAAGGGAGTTACGGCTACCACGGCGATCGAGGGCAATACGTTGACCGAGGATGAAGTGCTGATGCACATGGAAGGGAGGCTGGAGCTCCCGCCTTCAAAGGAGTACCTCAGGCAGGAAGTCGATATCATCATCGAGGCGTGCAATATTATCGGAAATCATATCCTGAAGGCTGAAAGTGCCGATATTTCCGTCGATACCGTCAAGCGCTACAACGGGCTTGTATTGAGGGACCTGCCCCTGGGCGATGGTGTCGTTCCTGGTGAGATCCGCGACCATAGCGTGGTTGTGGGATCCTACAAAGGAGCTCCGCCGGGTGACTGCGAATATCTTCTCTCCAGGCTGTGCGACTCGATAAACCAGGAACTTGACGCCCCGCAAGATTATAAGATGGCATTTGGAATATTGAAGGCCGTTCTTGCCC
Source organism: Candidatus Krumholzibacteriota bacterium (assembly GCA_030613345.1). Taxonomy (GTDB): domain Bacteria; phylum Krumholzibacteriota; class Krumholzibacteriia; order Krumholzibacteriales; family Krumholzibacteriaceae; genus JAUWCL01. The sequence goes on along the minus strand of JAUWMD010000237.1, from coordinate 2,727 downwards.
ATCTGTACCTTGCCTGGATCCATCCTTTCGGGGATGGAAACGGCAGGACGGCAAGGCTTGTCGAGTTTCACCTGCTTCTGTCCGTCGGAGTCCCCGCAAATGCGGCGCATCTCCTGAGCAACCATTACAACCAGACAAGGATGGAATACTACAGGCAGCTCGATCTGAGCTACAAAGCTGAAAGCAATGTGTTTTCCTTTATAGAGTATGCGTTGCGGGGTTTCATCGACGGGCTGAAGGAACAGATCGATATCATCAAAAACCGGCAGACGGCAGTTCATTGGATAAATCATGTTCATACGGTGTTCAAAGACAGGGACAGTGCGGCGGATCTGCGAAGGAGAAGGCTGGTGATCGACCTGTCCGATATCAAAGATCCCGTACCGGTCTCCCAGATAAGATATATATCTCCCAGGATCGCCGAAATGTATGCGTCGAAGACAGATAAAACAGTGCAGCGGGACATAAGCGCACTTGTGGAGATGAAGCTGATAGCGAAGTCCCGGGATGGGATTCGGGCGAGGAAAGAGATCATGCTGGCATTTCTTTCACCTGTGAGGGAAGAATAATCAAGGCAGACGTTTTACATAACAGGGAATTCGGGAAGTTCATGGCGAGGCTCGGCGCGCGAAGGCGGCGTGCCGCCCTGGCCGGAGTCATCTCAGTCCTGCTTCTCCCCATTGTCGCCGTGTGGACTGTGATCTATATACTGGCCGTCGTCTCCGGCGGTGGGCATCTTTATCCCATTATCGCTTTCACGGTCTTCTGGCTCATAGTCGGGATCGCGGCGGTTGCCGCTGCCGTGAGGCTTCCGGCCGCGTTCGGCGGGGTGGCGAGAACGGCCGTGGAGCTCGGCGAGAGCTCGGGAAGGGGGAGTCTCTTCCTCTCGGCGCTCGAGTTCTCGCTCGGGGGCGAGCGCCTCTCCGGATATTCGCAGTACCTCGTCTCGGAGACGGTCCGCAGGGCCGGGCTCGAGCTGGAGAGAGTCGACCCCTCCGCACTCCTCGTATCGGCGGGAAGGCCGGGAGCGACTGCAGCGGCCTTTATTCTGGGGTCGGTCGTTCTGGTAATTGCCGTCCTCGATCCGGGCGGCTCGCTGACCCTGGCGCGGTATGTATCCGACCCGCTCTGCTCCTTTCGCTCTAAGCCGGTAAACGGGCTGGTCGCCGGCGGGCGCGACATCGAGGCCGTATCGGGAGAGGACGTGACGGTCTCCGCCTTCAGGCTCGGCACGAGGAGGGACCCGGTGAGGATCGCATGGAGCACCGTGCCCGGCATCTGGCGGTCGGAGGATGTTCCGGCCCGCCTTGCGGGCGATGGAGAGGCGGCGCTGGAGAATTTCAAGCACACATTCACGGGCCTTCGCGAGGACGTCGCGTTCAGGTTCGAGAGCGGCGGCGAGACGCCCGTGGAGACGAGGATCGTCGTCGCGAGAAGGCCGGTCATCAACCGCATCCGGGCCAGGCTCGAGCATCCGCCGTATACCGGGGTGCCTCCGGAGACGATAGAGACATTGACGGGCAGGATAATCGCCCCCGTCGGCACGAGGGTGACGCTGTCGGGCGAGACGAGCATCCCCGTCGAGGGAGGGGAGATCAGGTTCGCATCAGGAGACAGTTCCGCGCTGACCCCTTCGGCGGAGGGCTTTACCGGCCGGTTTCGCGTGGGGGCGATCGATACCGCATACATATCCGTGACGGGAGAGAACGGCCTCGCCTGCGAGAGGCCGACGAGGCTGCCGGTCGTTCCCGTTCCCGACAGGCCGCCAGTTATCGAGATATTAGCGCCCGGCGACGGCGACCTGCTTCCCCGCTCGCAGAGGGTCACTCTCGTCCTGAGCGCTTCGGACGACTACGGCCTCTCGCGGATCACACTGTATTACATGATGGAACGGCGCGGCAGCTGGAAGGAGATCGAGATATTCCCCGACGGGCAGCCCGGGGCGGGGAGGATCGAGGGGCCGTACGACTGGACGCTTGCGGACGAGCGGATAATGCCAGGCGACAGGGTCCTCTTCTATCTCGAGGCGGCCGACAACAACGCGGCGACGGGGCCATCTGTGACCAGGACGGAGACGAGGGCGCTGAGGGCCCCCTCGCTCTCGGAGCTCTACGCTGAATCCCGCGACCGGCAGGATTTTCAGAAGGAAAACATGGACGATATCCTCGAGGAGGGCCGGGATATTCAGAAGAGGATCTCCGAGCTTTCCGAGGAGATACGCGCGGAGGGCGCGATGGACTGGAGCAGGCGCAGCGAGGCGGGCGACCTGCTCGAGCAGCAGAAACGCCTCCAGGACAAGCTGAAGGAGGCGGCCGGAAGGCTCGACGAGACGCTCGAAAGCCTCGAGGCGAACCGGATGACCTCGGCCGAGGTCGGCGAGAAGCTCGAGGAGATACAGTCGCTCATCCGGAAGATCGAGAACGAAGAGCTTCGCGAGGCGATGGAGAAACTCCGGTCGATGATGGAGGATGCCGATCCCGACCAGGTCGCCTCAGCGATGCAGGATATCGAGATGACGACAGACAGGCTCATGGAGAGTCTCGACAGGACGATAGAGCTCCTCAAGAGCCTTCTCGACGAGCAGATGGTCGAGGAGATGATGCGAAGGATGGAGGAAATGATCGCCGAGCAGAGGGAGCTGCGCGATTCGACACTCGCCGGCGGCGACGAAGAGACTGCCGACGACCAGGACCAGCTGGGAGATGAGTTCGGCGAGTTCGAGGAGGA
>JAUWMD010000312.1 GCA_030613345.1 Candidatus Krumholzibacteriota bacterium | reverse complement strand
ACAACATCTACCGCGGCGTGAGCAGCGACTTCACGCCGGGACCGGGCAACTTCGTCACCTCGACGCCCGATACGACGACGCTCGACGGCGACTGGTCCTGGGAGACCGGAGACTGGTACAAGGTCGCAGCGATCGATATCCACGGCAACGAGAGCGTCTTTGCGATATTCGGACCCGACATGGTCACAGGCGACAACCCGATACCGGTGCCCGACGCGACATTCCTCGCCCAAAACTTCCCCAATCCGTTCAACCCGGTCACTAACATCGGGTTCGGATTAAAAGAGGCCGGGTATGTATCGCTCCGGATCTATGACGCGGCTGGAAGACTCGTGACGACGCTGATCGATGAATCGAGACCTGCCGGAAGCTACACCGCCAAGTGGAACGGTCGTGACAACAACGGTTCGTCCGTCGCAAGCGGAGTCTATTTCTACAGGCTCAACGCAAAGGAGTTCGAGGAAACGAAAAAGATGATTATGCTCCGATAAATTCAGAGCGAATGTCATCTACTCCAGGTCCGACGGCAGGTGCGGGACGGCGTAGAGATCACGCAGCAGCTCCCAGCGGCGTTCGCTGCTGCCGCCCGCCTCGCGTTCGATGTAATTCTTTACCAGTTTCAGGCCGACGTCGTAGGTCACGACGTAGCTACGGTACTTCTCCCCGAAACGCAGGTACATATCGGCTCTCGCCTCTGTCATCAGCGAGTATTTCTGCAGGAAGGCGCTCGCCTCTTCCCTGGTCCAGTCGCCGTCGAGATACTTTCGCACCGACTCGGTCCTCGCTCCCCGCAGCTTCCTCGTCAGCTTTTCGAACTTCAGATACTCCTCGGCCCTCGACGGATCAAGGCCCGCCATCGGAAAGAGCGTGTCGCGGATGAAGGCGATCCGCTCCTCCTCTGTGAAGGCGATCTCTATGCCGAGGTTCGCACCGCCCTCGTTCAGCGTCGCCTGCGGGCAGTAGAGGGGCTGTACCGTGTATTCCATCCAGCCCTGATCGTTGAGCATGTTCTTTTCGACGAGGATGTTCTGAACGTGATGACCCGGGTAGCCTTCGTGGACGGCCAGACCAAGGGGCGAGCTGATGCGGACGGGCAGCTCGACGTTCACCTGGATGAGGCTGCGATAGTCGCCCTTGTACCAGTTGTAGGCACCCCATGAAACGCCTGTGACATACTCCGTATCGAAGCTCTCCCCTTCAGGGAGCGGTATGTGCGGAAGCGTCCGGTTTCGCGCCTCCGCAATCGCCCTGGCAAAGACCGGATCGATCAGATCCTTCGGTATGACGAAATCGGCCCTGTACGCCTCGACACGCGATGCGAGTTCGCCATCGCCAGGAACAAGGGCCTCAAGCCCGACCAGTGCTGCATCGAGCAACGCTACGTCACACGGCTCGGCAACTGCGTCGTAGAGTGCCTTCGACTCCTCGTCAAAGGCCATCTTCTTTCCGCCAACGAGCTCGATCCTGGCCTTCGCTGATACTATATGGGCGCGCAGGAACTTCACGCGGCGCTTCTCGATATCGCTCAGTCCCGCGAGGTCGACCGCATCGAGTTCGGCAACTATCGCATCGGCCTTCGCGGCGAGCTCTCCGGCGGGGATAAGGTGCTCTTCGCCCTCGGGCAGGGAAGCCGGTTTCCACTCCTCCGGCCCGGTGTAGGCATCGACGAAATCGGGATCGTACTGGCCCAGCTCGAGGCAGAGCCTTACATACGATTCTGCGACGCGGTCGATCGCGGCGCGCTGCGCCTCAGAATTCGAACCGCACGATGAGAGGGCAGTGCCGAGCATGAGAACAGCGATAACGAGAAGCCGGATCATGATATCTCCTTTGCGTTACGTGAAATTCCACCCGCCGGAATCGCGCTCCTCTCCTCGATCTGCCGGAGCAGCCCGCTGAATATAAATCTGTGGAAGGGAAGGAATACATACCAGTAGGCACGTCCGAACAGCGTGGTCGTCAGGTAGCGGGCAGTCAGCGACAGCTCCCTGCGATCGCCGTGATCGCCTATAAAGAACTCGAGCCATGCCTTTCCCGGCAGCTTCATCTCTGCCCGCAGCAGGAGGCGCTTCGAGGGAATGATATCCTCGACGCGCCAGAAGTCGACGACGTCGCCTGCCTGGAGCCCACCTGAGCTCTTTCTTCCCCTTCGCGAGCCGACCCCCATGATCACCCTGTCGAACTCCCCCCGAAGACGCCACATCCAGTTGCCATGAAACCACCCCTCGCGACCGCCGATACGGCAGATCGATTCGAAAAGGGCGGCCGCCTCCTTTCCGGTCCCTATCGAACGCGAGGCCGTGTACATCGGCCGATCGTGGACCTCGCGCAGTCTGATCGCGAGCTCGCTCGCCGGAGGATAGGCGTCAGACCATCTCGTATGGACTCGGTCCTGTTCCTCGCGGGACATCGCTCTGATGAGCGCGGTCCTGTAAGGCAGCGGCTCGAAGGGGATTATCCTCCTGATCGCGCTGTCCCCGCAGATTACGTCGTTCTTCAGGCCCTCCATCAGGCTCATCGTAATAGGTGCC
>JAUWMD010000003.1 GCA_030613345.1 Candidatus Krumholzibacteriota bacterium | reverse complement strand
CGGACGTCCATGTCGGTGTAGAGGGGATTCTTTTCCGGGAGGTAGCCGATCCTCTTTCTTACCTCCATCGAATCTTCCAGTATGTCGAATCCGAAGATCTCTGCGGTTCCGGAAGAGGGAGGAAGATAGCAGGTGAGCATTTTCATCGTGGTCGTCTTGCCGGCGCCGTTCGGCCCGAGAAATCCGAGGACCTCGCCTTTCTCGATTGTAAAGGACAGCGTATCCACCGCCCTCGTAATACCGTAATTTTTTGACAGTTCCCGTACCCGGATCAAATCCATCCTCCAATGTGCGGCCGTCCGCGCGCAACGTACATAAAACTAAGTACTTTCCTGAAACATGTCAATCGGCTATTGTTCCAGTCCTCAAGAGGTTATAGTATGGCGATGTAACAATTTCGCCGGGAATTCGTACAGAACTGATAAGAACAGTAATAGAAATGACCTGGAGAAAGGATTCCAGATGAGGAAGATCGCGGTGACGGTGCTCATAGCGTTGCTCCTGCTGCCGTCAGTGGCTTCCGCCGCCGAAAGGACCGAGGATGTGATCAAATCGGTCGTATTTCCGGGGTGGGGTCAGTTTTCGACCGGGCGGTATTCGAGGGGCGCTGTGATGATGGGAACGGCGCTCGTCTCGATCGGAGCGATCGGCGGGTTCACCCTGCAGTACAACCGGCACATAGATTCGTACGAGGAAGCGACGAGGGGTTATTCGCAGGCCACCTACATCGGGGACGCCGTCAAGTACTACTAGTTTTTTTTTTAATGATTGTTCGATGACGTAGATCTACACAGGTACCGTAACATCGCGATCGGCGTCCTGGCCGGCATGTATGTCTGGAGCATTATCGACATCACACTCGGCCCCGAGGCGAGCGTTCCCCCGGTCGCGATGGAGCTGAGGCCGGATGGTTTCATGGTTGTGAAGACATTCCCGTTCTAGGAGGCGAAGACGATGCTGAAGAAGATGATAATAGCATTGACGGTTGTCGCGGCGGCTGCCCTCGTTTCCTGCTCGAACAACCACGGGACCGAGCCCGAGTCGTTCGATGTGGCCGCCCCGCCGACCCCGGCCGACCTGACGGTCATACCGGGAACGGAGCAGGCAGCGATATCGTGGGCCTACCCGCTGGAAAGTATGGGGGCGTTGAAGGAATTCAGGGTCTATTACTATTTTGCCGCGTTCGACGCGCTCGAGCTGGTCGATACGACGACCAGCCTTACATACATCGACACAAAACTCATCGGCAACGTGGAGTACTGCTACCGGGTATCGGCGGTAGACACCTTCGGGATGGAAGGTTGGAGGTCAGGCGAGGAGTGTGCGGTGATCAATACCCGGTAACTGTTCTTATGATAATTATCATTGGGGCCGGAAGAATTTCTGGTCCTTTTTTTTGCCCGCCGGTTCTCCGCTCCGATCGACTATCTGTGGCACGGATAATGCTTTAAAAACCCCGAAGGGAGAATTATGTCGATACCGGATTCCGTATACAGGTCAGCCGCGCCAAAAGACAGTGGCGATATGGCAGAAAACAGATCGAGAGAGACGATCTACCGGGTCCTCCTCGAGGGGATAAAGCAAGAGGAGACTCCCGATTCATTCGCCATAAAATACGGGATAATGACCAGCACGCCCGTTACAAAGATCAAGTTCATGCTTCGCAACCTGCCGAAGACTATCCTCGAGACGAAATCCGACTCAAAGGCCCGCGGTACGCTTGATCTGATCGATGAGGCCGGAGGCGTTGGACGGATAGAGGATTACAATCCCGAAGAGGCGCCGAAGGTCGAGATCGCTGATGAGAAACCGGAGATTGCCAAAGCCGCGGAAAAGAACTGCCTGAAATGCGGGTTTCCCCTGAAGGAAAGCGACAAGTTCTGCCGTTTCTGCCATACGCCCCTCGTCAAGACGAGGGGCCACAAGAAAAATATGATTATGAAGACTCGCGGAGAAAGTGCTCTCGTGACCCCGAAGAGGCTGCTGATCTGCGTCGTAGTGTTTCTGCTTGTCCTGCTCTGGGTCATGCTTGCGAGGTAGCTTTCCTAGAAATCGAGTTCCTCCTCGCCGGGAGGGGGAGAGGCAAAATCCCTCAGTGACGCGAATGCCCTGATGAGCGAAGCCGGAGCCTCGATCACGCCTCCCTCGAGCATTGACTTCAACTGGAGGGCGTTGGCCGGCGCCTGACCCCTGAAATGATTGTTCGTGATTATGAAGAGCGAACCGACCCTGCCGATCATCTCGCCGGCACGTGACGACCATTCTTCCATCTCATCGCGCGAATAGAGATAATCGTATCTCGCGTCGCGGCCGGCGCCGCTGCGGAACCAGTCCTTCCTGTTCCTGCCGTGGAGACGGATGTAGCCCGTGTCAGGATCTGTCACGTGTGACGACGGCGGGAGGGATTCGCCGATCAGCGGCTGGTCGATATTGCAGAACGCGAAGCCGTATCTCGACAGCTGGTCGAGTGTGGCGGGGTCGTCCCACGAGCCGTGTCTCAACTCGACGGCAGCCGGACGGTCCTCGAAGAAGGGAGCCAGTCTCTCGAGATAATCTCTAGATTCGGGGGTGTTCCTGAAAGACCAGGGGAACTGGAGGAGAAAGGGTCCCGAGATACCCGCCTCGTGCAGCGGAGAGAACCGGCCAACGAACGCCTTTAACTCGGCGGGTGCATACTTCCTGTCGTGTGTGAACTTCCCGTTGACCTTGATTGTGAGCCTGAAACCGGGAACGGTCGAAAGCCTCTCCCGCCAGCTGGAGATCATCTTTTCCCCGGGGACCCGGTAGAAAGAGCTGTTGAGCTCGATTACATTGAAGTAACGCGCAATATAGAGAAGCCTGTCATAACCTGTGCCTGAAGGGTAGACAATCCCTTCCCAGTCGGCATACGACCAGCCCGCGGGCCCGATGTAGATCGTCGTATTTCTTTTCTCCCCTGGCGCCATGGATCGAGTATCGACTCCAATAAACTCGTTTTCAACTGGAAAAATACGCGCTACGGGGGTATAAGGACCATGATGAGGAATAGATGGGCATACGACAGAAAGCCCGCGGCGCTGATGGTAGTCGCCGTGCTGGCCGCCGTGCTGAGGTTTTTCCGGCTGGGTCATCAGTCGTTCTGGCTCGACGAGATCCTCACGATCGGGTCTTATACGTCTCCTGAAGGAGGGATCTCCTACGGCGTCAAGCTGTTGTGGGACGTTCACGGCCCGCTCTATTCGCTGGCGATGCATTTCTGGTCGATGGCATATTCCTCGGAGGCCTGGCTGCGCGCTCCGGGAGCCGCGGCCGGGGTCGTGACGGTGATGCTCCTCTACTTCTGGCTCAGGCGCGAATCTGGCGAGAGCACCGCCCTGGCCGGCGCGTTCCTGATGGCTGTCAACCCTTTCAACATCTATTATTCCCAGGAACTGCGGTTCTATTCGTTCCTCACGATGTTCATCGTCCTTTCCCTGCTCGCTTTCAGCCGCTTCGACGAGAAGCCTTCGCTGCGGAGCGGCCTTCTGCTGGGCCTGGCCCTCAGCCTCGCTTGCCTGTCGCACTACATGGCTGTCTTCCTCTGCGCCGGACTCGCCCTGTACATGGCGGTGACGGGCAGGCTAAAGGGGGACCATCTGAGATACGGAGCGCTCGCAGCCTTCGTCACGCTTGTCATCGTCTCTCCATGGATATACAGGGAGCTCTTCTTTATCAGGAGGATACAGGCGGTGGAAGCGTCCAGTCGCCCCATCGTCTACAGGATGGAAGGCTACGGCCCGTCGGCGCTGATGGCGTATCCGTATGTCCTTTTCGCCTTTGCCATGGGATTTTCGTACGGCCCGGACCTCCGGGAGCTCCATGAAGCGGCATCGGTTCCCTCGCTGCTCGGCAGGTACGGCCCGCAGATAGCCCTTGCGGCGTTGCTGTTTGGAGCGGCCGCCGTTGCCGGTCTGGGCAGGCTTTTCAGGGAACGCAAGGCGGCCCTCTATATCTGCGTGTTACTGGCGACAATTGGACTCGTGACTGTAGCGGCGATTCTCAAGATAAAGGTCCTCAACGCGCGGTACCTCATGTGTGCGTTTCCGTTGTTCATCGCAATCATCGCACACGGGATCCCCCGTGCCAGGACCGCCCGTATTGTGGCGTTATCGACCCTGTGCGCCCTGATGCTCTTTTCGGTGATCTATTATCATTTCGAGCCCAGGTATGCGAGGGACGACATCAGGGGCGCGGTAGGGATCATCTCCGATGCGGACATGCCCGGCGATGTCATCCTCGCTCCGGGGATGGAGCCTGCGGTACGGCACTATTACCGCGGAAACCGTCCCGTCGAATCGATTTACGCCGCGCATCTTGACCGCGACAGCATCGGGGAGAAACTCCGCCGGATGACGGAAGGGCGCAGAAGGATCTGGCTGCTCGACTGCAGGCCCTGGGACACCGATGCCGAGGGTTATATCGCCGATCATCTTGAGACCGGTATGATCCGTTCCGCGGAATATTCCCTGCCCGGGGTCTTGCTTGTCCTCTACGAGGTCCTTCCGGTCTCCGTTGACACTCCCTGAAAGCGGAATATACTTAGTATTGAAGGGTAGTTGGATCTATGCATCGTGTGTGGAAGGTGCCCGATATAAAGGAGGGAGCGCAATGAGGTACGCATCGCTTCTTTTCGCCATGCCCCTGCTGATCTTCATCTCAGGATGTTCCTGTACTTCCCAGGTAGAGAGGGAGGATTTTACATCCAGCGAGGCCAGGGAGATATTCATCGATGGTCATCCCGAGAGCGCCTTCCAGGAGAACATCCGGGAAGGCGAGATCGTAAGGGGGATGAACGGGGACGAAGTCATCGCCTCCTGGGGGATGCCGAGCGTCTACCTGACCTCGAGGCTGAAAGACGAGGAACGCTTCATCTACTACATCCAGGACAGGGAAGCAAACTCGGTCCTCGTCTACATGCTCGATTTCGACGAGGACAATATTCTCTACGACTGGGATATCGACGAGAAGAGACTGTCCAGTTACAGCCTTATCGGATACGATCTGCCGTCCGAATATTATGGCGGTAGACCGACGACAGGCAAGGACAAGAAATAGAACTCCGAGGACGGGGTGCCCGCTGATCAGTGTCTTGAGCTTTCTAGAGGGACAGGGGCAAGAGGGCAGCCCGTCTTTTCATATCCAGCCTTTTGAATTGACTTTAATTCCGGCCTTTTCTATCCTCGACTCCGTCTGGAGAATCAAACGTCCGGTAAGACGAAAGGTGATGCCTTTCAATGAGAAACGACCGTGGAAGCAGAAGCGGAAGGAAGACCCGTATATTCATTTCGCGCGAGGAGGAGGGGGCCCGGATGAAGTTTCCCGCCGATCTTTCCTGGGAACCGCCGGCGGATGTTATCGTCACACTGGAAGAGGTGATCGTGATCGTCGATATTGCCGGCATGAACAGCGATTCGATCAACATCGTGACGGACGGCAGCAAGCTGAGGATAGGCGGTGTCAGGGGCGGCTCGTGCTGCGAGGGAAGGAAGCAGTATCAGCAGATAGAGATACAGAGCGGAAGATTCACCAGGGAGTTCGACCTGCAGGTTCCCGTCGATCACGAAAAGACGACTGCACGTTACGATCGCGGCATGCTGGAGGTCAGGATCGCCAGGACCGATCCCTCCAGCCGTGTTCGAAAGGTAGAGATAGAATAGAGGGCATTCCGGCCACCGGCAGAGGTCACGGAATTGAACGAATCCGCGAAAGAGCAAGATCCGGTCAGGGACATACCTGAAGAGCTCGCCGTCATACCGATAAACGACGGCGTAGTCTTTCCGTACATGCTCGTTCCCCTGATCCTCACCGATGAGAACCTGATCAGCCTCATCGACGAAGCTCTCGGAGAGGTCAAGATCGTCGGCGTCTTCACTCAGAAGGACCCGTCTGAGCCCTCGCCGGGGACTGACGGCATATACCATACCGGGTGCGCGATGCTGATCCAGAAGATGGCGAGATTCCCCGACGGACACATCAGGATCATAGGCCAGGGGCTGACCCGGATAGAGGCGAGGAATTTCACGGACGATCCGCCGATGATGAGGGCTATCGTCTCTCGTCTCGAGGAGAGGGAAGGCGACAGGAGAAAATCCCGGGCGATGATGCATAATGTCGTAAATGCCTTTTCGAGGCTCGTGGATGCCTCGGAGAGCTATCCCGACGAGCTGAAGGGCGTGATCGCGGAGGTGAGGGAGCCGGGCAGACTGGCGGATCTCGTGGCTGCGAACATCAACACCGGCATCGAGGATAAACAGGCCGCACTCGAGATACTCAATCCCCTCAAACGGCTCGATCACGTGTACGGCCTGCTCAGCAGCGAGCTCGAGATAGCGCGTATGGGCGAAAAGATCAGGCAGGATGTCCGGCACGAGATGGACAGGGAACAGCGCGAATACTATCTGCGCCAGCAGATCAGGGTAATACAAAAGGAGCTCGGAGAGGACGACGCATCGGTCGAGCTCGACGATCTGAGGGAAAGGATCGATTCGAAGGAGATGCCCGAGGCGGCCCGTACCGCGGTTGAAAGGGAATGGTCGAGGCTCTCGAGGATGTCTCCCGGCTCGGCGGAATACACGGTGGCGAGGACCTATATCGACTGGATACTCGAACTTCCATGGATGGAACAGACGAAGGATTCCCTCGACATCAGGAAGGCCAGGCGTATCCTGAACAGGGATCATTACGATCTCGAGCAGGTCAAGGAGAGAATTCTCGACTACCTGTCCGTGAGAAAGCTGAAGAATGACTCGAAGGGTTCGATCCTCTGCTTCACCGGCCCGCCGGGGGTGGGAAAGACATCTCTGGGCATGAGCATCGCCTCGGCGATGGGCAGGAAGTTCGTGAGGATCTCGCTCGGAGGCATAAGGGACGAGGCGGAAATAAGGGGGCATCGGCGGACGTATATCGGCGCCCTGCCCGGGAAGATAATCCAGGGTATCAGGAACGCGGGGAGCAACAACCCCGTTTTCATGCTCGACGAGATCGACAAGCTCGGGAAGGACTTCAGGGGCGATCCGGCCTCGGCCCTTCTCGAGGTCCTCGATTCACAGCAGAACGATTCGTTCGAGGACAACTATATCAACATTCCCTTCGACCTCTCCCCTGTGATTTTCATAACAACGGCCAACATCCGCGATACAATACCGCCTCCCCTGCTCGACAGGATGGAAGTTATCGAACTATCCGGCTACATCACCGCCGAGAAGATAAAGATAGCGAGAAAGTATCTCTTTCCGAGGCAACTTGAGGAGAACGGCGTCCCGTCAGGAAAGCTCGACATCACTGACGACGCGCTGCGGATGATAATCGAGAGGTATACGAGGGAAGCCGGTGTACGCAACCTCGAGAGGAAGATCTCCACCGTTACGAGAAGAGCGGCGAGGAAACTGGTCGAGGGTGGGAAGGGAATGTGGAAGGTCTCTTCGAGGAACCTCGAGGCTTGGCTCGGCGTAGCCGACTATCCGGATCAGCAGATGCTCCCGCGACCCGAGAAAGGCGTTGCGACCGGCATGGCGAAGACCGCCGCCGGAGGAGTCATACTCTTTGTGGAGGCGCTCGGCATGAATGGTGGAGGGTCCGTCAAGCTTACCGGGCAGCTCGGCGACGTCATGAAGGAATCAGCCCAGGCGGCGATGAGCTACGTACGTGCAAGCCTCGAAAAAGAGATGGAGGACGAGAAATTCTTTGAAAACTCCGATTTTCACCTGCATATTCCGTCCGGGGCGGTTCCAAAGGACGGCCCGAGCGCGGGGGTCGCGATAGCGGTCTCACTCGCTTCGCTCGCAACAGGAAGAAAAGTCAGAAACGACGTCGCTATGACGGGCGAGCTCACGCTGCCCGGAAAAGTGCTGCCCGTAGGAGCCATCAGAGACAAGGTGATCGCTGCTCACAGTGCGGGGATAAGGGAAGTGATCCTTCCAGCCTCGAACAGGAAGGACCTGGACGATATTCCCACAGCGATCAGGAAGGGTATAAGGTTCGATTTCATCGATACCGTCGACAGGGGGATATCGATAGCGCTCGTCGGCGACGGCGGGAAGGGATCCGTCAGAAAGGCCGGGAGAAGAAATGCGAAGAGATAGCGGCGAAAGGCATCTCGTGCCGAAGATAGTCTCGTATTTCCTCAAGCGTACGGGCAAGGAGGAACCTTTCGCCCTTCCGGGGGGTATCACCGGGTCCGACAGGCTGCTGTTCATAGATTCCGGCGACGTGACCGACCTGCTCTTTGCCGCTCCAGTGGCAAACTGGTTCCACGATCGATTCCCTGGTATAAGGACGACCCTGCTCGTCAACTCGGACGATTCCGATATCGCCAGGAGCATATTCAGGGTCCATTCGATACTGACTTACAACAGAAAACAGCTGAGATTCTTGACAGCCGACTACTACGCTCTGATCCGCAAGCTCCGTCAGCAGCACATCGACACGGTGATACTGCTGAATAGAGGTATCTCGTTGGAGAGGCACACACTTGCCTTTGCCTCTGGCGCCCCGATGAGGATAGGGTTTCACCATCAGCTGGCCTTTCCTTTCATCAACCTCGAGGTGCGGATATCATCACGTGGATACGAGGGTGAGAGGATGATCCGGCTGATTGAGTCACTCGGGCTTCCTACCGGAGGAGTGCAGAGGGATATCATCCTGCCGCAGGCCGACCTGAATCACGCAAGGCAGCTGGTCCATTTCAGGAAGCCGGAGAAGGGCGTCATCACCGTCGGGATCGATCCAGGCAGGAGCAAGAGCAGGCACAGGGTTATCCCCGAGATCATCGCCTATCTGGCCAACAACCTTGCCGGGCGCAGGAAGGTCAAGTTCCTCGTGCTGACCGATCCCTGGGACGAGAAACTCGTGCAGAAGATCTCGGGAGAGCTGAAGGGCGAGGTCATGGACCTGGTCCCGACGAACGCCGGCGAGACTCTCTCTCTTCTGGCGCAGTGCGACCTCTTCATTTCCGGAAATACGAACATCTTCCATTTCGCTTCCGCGATGAAGGTCCCGACAATAGGACTGTTCACGAAATATGACGGGAAGTCCTGGGTCCCGGAGAACATGCCCAATGTCAGGATCTTCAAAGGGACCAAGGGAGAGAAGCTCTCGCTCAAGAGTTTCTTCGGCAAGGTGGAAGATGTCCTCGCGAAGGGCGAGGAGATAACCGTCTAGAAACAGTACGGAGACGAGGCGATGAACGGCCAGAGCCCGGCACGCATATATACCAGACTACTCGGCTATCTCCGGCCATGGTGGAAGAGGGTAGTGATCCTCTTCATATGCACGACCATATTCGCCTCACTCAGCGGAGTATCGCTTACACTGATCCCGCCCTTTCTCAACATAGTTTTCTCGACGGAGCCCGCTCCGGTCGAAGAAAGAAAAGAAGGAGACCATGGCTCGCCGCTTATACCCGACGGGATCGAGTCGCAGATGGACGGCCTGCGCAGACAGGTCGCACGGATAATATACCGGGGTACTCAGACGGAGCGTCTCGCGAGATTCTGCCTGATATTCCTCGCGCTGATGATAGTGAAAAACATCTTCGGATATTTCGGGACGTACCTGACCGTTTTTCTCGAGCAGTCGATACTCAAGTCGATACGGGACGAGCTGTACGGCAAGATACAGATGCTCCCGATGTCGTTTTTCGACCAGCAGAGGGCGGGGCATCTGATATCGAGGATCACGAACGACGTGACAAACCTGCGCGGAGCGGTCGTCGGCGGGCTTGCCAGCATAGTACGTAACGGTCTGATGATGTTCATAGCCCTCGCGATAATCTTCTACACCTCCTGGCAGCTATCTCTCCTGACAATCGTGCTCGTTCCCCTGAACATCCTCCTTGTCGCCATCATCAGCAGGAAGCTGAGGAAGGGGAGCCGGAGGGCGCAGGAGCGGATGGCTGACATTACCGCCGTCCTGCAGGAGACGATATCGGGGGTCCGTGTAGTGAAGGCGTTTGGGATGGAGCGGTTCGAGCTGATGAAGTTCGGCGCTTTCAACCGCCGGTACCTTGGAGAGTACATCAAGATGAGACGCTTCGCCGAGCTGGCGTCGCCGACGAGCGAAACGCTCGGTATCATGGCGAGCATCGTCATCCTCTGGTACGGCGGGAAGCTTGTCATTTCGCAGCAGATCGACCCGGCCAACCTCATGCTGTTCATTGGCGCGATGCTCTGGGTCGTGACCCCGATCAAGAACCTCAGTAAGCTCAACAACGTCGTACAGGAGGGGATCGTCTGCGCAGAGAGGATATTCGATATCCTCGATATAAAGACCGAGGAGGAGATCTCCGGCGACGAGGAGATCGACGCGGTCCGCGAGGGGATCACTTACGAGGATGTGAGGTTCAGCTACGATGGAGAGAGGCCAGTACTAGAGGACGTCAACCTGAAGATAGGCATGGGCGAAGTCGTCGCGATGGTAGGAGCGAGCGGCGCAGGGAAATCGACACTGGCCGACCTGCTCCCGCGTTTCTACGAGCCCGATTCCGGCAGGATAATGATTGACGGAAGGGATATATCCCGCATGAGGATATCCTCACTCCGGGCGCTCATGGGGATCGTGACGCAGGAGACGATACTCTTCAACGACACGGTCTTCAATAATATCGCGTACGGGATGTCCGACTGTCCGCTGGAGGACGTCGTCACCGCCGCCCGGGCGGCCAACGCGCACCGGTTCATAGAGGCGATGCCGCATCGATACGAAACAATGATAGGCGACCGGGGAGTCCAGCTCTCCGGAGGGCAGAGGCAGCGGCTCGCCATCGCGCGCGCACTCCTGAAAAATCCCCAGATACTGATACTCGATGAGGCCACCAGCTCTCTCGACGTGGAGAGCGAGGCGCTGGTCCAGGAGGCCATCGACAGGCTCGTGCGCGGCAGGACAACCCTCGTTATCGCTCACAGGCTGTCGACTATCAAGAACGCCGACCGGATCGTCGTCCTCGAGGACGGCAGGATAAAACAGATCGGCACACATGAGGAGTTGATCGGTGAGGAAGGGATCTACCGGAAGCTCTACAGCCTGCAGATCAGGGCGTAGGGAACTCCTTGTGCTCGCTCCGAACTGGATCGGCGACGTTGTGATGGCGATGCCGTTCCTCTCGATCCTCAGGAAAGAGAATCCAGGCGATTTCATATCGGTCCTGTGCCGTGACTATGTTTCAGAGCTGCTGAGGAGAAGCGCGTTTCTCGACAACTTGATTATGTACAGGAGGAAAGGAGGAGTGAGGAGCGCGATCCTCGCTCTCCGCGCGCAGCGCCCCGATCATGGATGGGACGCAGCCTTTGTGCTTCCGATGTCATTCTCCGCGGCTCTCGCCGCATGTCTCGGAGGGAGCAGGAGAAGAATCGGCTACCGGAGCGGCGGAAGAGACTGGCTGATGACAGATCCGGTATCGACCGATCTTCACAGGAAGATACATCTCTCGGAAGAATACGCCCGGCTCGCCCGGCTGTACAGCGGCTCGGGGACGGAACCGCTCCCGGAGCATTGTGTCGTTGCGCCGTACGACTGGAAGGAGCGGATCACCGGGTATGGGCTGGAGAGCGGCTACGCCGTATTCGCCGCCGGCGCTGTGTACGGTTCGGCCAAGGTGTGGCCGCTGGACAGATTTACCACTCTGGCCGGGAGGTTGAGAGGGAAGATGAGGCTTCGAACGGTAACTGTCGGTTCTGAACGGGAGAGGGAGTACCTCGATGGTATCACTGAAACTGACGACGGTGCGCTGAATCTCGCGGGCAGGTCGGACATTGGTGACCTCATGTCGATTCTGAGGGGAGCGGACCTGGTGGTCGGAAACGACAGCGGGCCGGTTCATGTCTCGGCCGCGATGGGTATCCCCACCGGTTCGATCTTCGGGTCGACCAGCCCCGTATGGACCGCCCCCCTCGGCCCGCATTCGAGGGTAGTCACGGCGGGAGCCGAATGCGCTCCATGCTTCAGGAAGGAATGCCCCGAGGGTGATATGCACTGCCTGCAGGATATAGGTACCGACGATGTTTTCAATGCGGCAATGGAAATCATGAGGGAGAGTAAAGAGTGAACAGGACACCGATCGAAGATTACTCCGGCGTGAGGGAGACGGTCCTTTCCTGGAAAGGGAGGAAAGTTCTCGTTGTGGGTGACATGATCCTCGACGAATATCTCTACGGTATGACCGACAGGGTGTCGAGAGAGGCCCCCGTGGTCATCGTCAGGTATGACGAGAGCTCCTGGAGCCCCGGTGGTGCGGCCAACGCGGTGACCAATGTCGTTTCCCTCGGTGGAAAAGCCGTCGCGGCCGGAGTGACCGGGAGGGACGATGCCGGCAGCAGGCTCGGCGAGATGCTGCGTTCGTCGGGAGTCGATACCGGCGGGATCGTCGCTGCCCCGGGGCGGATAACGACATCGAAGACGAGGGTTCTCGCGGGGGATTTTCACGCACAGCGGCAGCAGATCGTAAGGATCGACAGGGAGAGTCGCTCTGCGCTTGCTCCTTCCGTCGAGAAGAGGCTCCTCCGTGCGATAGAGAGACGCCTGCCCCGGTGCGAGGCCGTGATACTGAGTGATTACGGGCAGGGAGTGCTCATGGGTGGTGTGGCGCAGGCTGTTATCGAAATGGCTTCGGTCTCCGGTATCCCCGTGATCGCCGATTCCCGGTTCGGGCTCCCACGGTTAAGGGGGGTCACTACGGCGACGCCGAACGAGGTGGAAGCGGCCGAAGCCGCAGGGATAGATCCCGGTTCGGAAGAGGCACTGGAAAAGACGGGAAGGAAACTGATGCGGATGCTGCGATCCGATTCCCTCCTCATCACGAGGGGCAGGCTCGGGATGGCCCTGTTCCGCCCGCGCAGAAAGACCCTGAAAGTAGGAGTGGTCGGAAGCCCGGAGGCGACCGATGTCACGGGGGCGGGGGATACCGTCGTTTCGGTGATCGCCCTGACTCTTGCCGCCGGCGCCGGTATGACGGAGGCGATGCTGGCGGCGAACGTGGCCGCGTCGATCGTTGTCATGAAGAGAGGCACGGCGGTCACGAGGCAGGAGGAGATCCTGTCGAGTCTCGATTCCATGACGGAAGGAAAAATGGGAGGCGGCAGTTGAGGATAGGAGCGATCCTGCCGCATACATATCTCTTCGGGGGCGTGAGGCGGTACGTCGAGTTGTCGGCAGCATTCACCTCGCGCGGACACGAATTCATCATATATACACCCGACGGCGAGTATCCCGCCTGGATCGAACTGAAGGGCGAGTGCAGGAAGCTGTCCGAAGCGGGATGCGGGGATCATGACGTCATGATCACCGCCTCGCCGGAGTATCTCGAGACGCTCAGGGAACTCCCCGCCCGACTCAGAATATTCTACCTCCAGACCTGGAAAGTGGCGTGTGAAAGAGAGCTCGCCAGGGCGGGGGATATCCTCCTGATGGCCAATTCGAAGGGCCTCATGGAGAAGATGCGGAAAAAATACGGGTTGAGAGTGCTCGACGGGCGGGGAGGCATCAATCCCGCCCTGTTCCATCCCCTGCCGCTGGAGAGGAGCGTAAACGGAGGACCGTTCCGCGTGATGTCGTATGGACGGCTTTCGAGGCCGAGAAAAGGGACGAGGTTCGTGATAAAGGCCGTCGAATCGATGTACCGCAGGGGATACGACGTCGAACTGATCCTCTTCGACAGCATGACACCCGGATCGGTCGATCCGCGTACGGGATTTGATCCCGGGCTGCCGTTCCGGTTCTATATCGATCTGCCGCAGGAGAGTATGGCGGCCATGTATACGTCCGCCGACGTGTTCGCATCGGCGGAGCGCAAGGCCGGCTGGAGCAATACATGTGCGGAGGCGGCGGCCTGCGGGCTCCCTCTGGTCTGTACGATCAGCGGCACCACGGACTTTGCTGTGAACGGCCGCACGGCACTGATCGTGAAGGAGAGAAATCAGGTCTCGATAGGAAGGGCGCTCAGAAGACTGTACCGTGACAGGGGGACGGGCAGGAGGATGGGGCTGGATGGCGCGAAGGGGATACTCGATTTTACCTGGCAAAAGGTCTGTGATAGGATGACGGAGCAGTTCGCCACACTCCTGGAAGGCGGAGGAAGGATGCCGGAATGAAAGAAGCAATATTCACCGACGCCGGCCGGCTGACCGTGATCCTCGAGGAGATACGCTCGGAAGGCGGGACGGTAGTTCTGGCCAACGGCTGTTTCGATATCATCCACGTCGGGCATCTGAGATACCTCGAAGAAGCGGCGGCCCACGGCGATGTCCTCGTGGCTGCGGTGAACGACGACGATTCCACGAGGCGCCTCAAGGGGGAGGGCAGGCCGGTCATGCCGGCAGCCGAGAGAGCTGAGATACTCTCCGCTATGCGCTTCGTCGATTACGTGCTGATCTTCGGGGAGGATACCGTTGACGGTGTGCTGAGAGAACTCAGGCCCGACGTTCACGCGAAGGGAACGGACTACACCGTGGAAACGGTACCCGAGATAGAGACGGCCAGGGAGATCGGCTGCGTCACGGTCATAACCGGCGATCAGAAAGACCGGTCGAGCCGGGGGATCATCGCGCGCCTGAGGCGGGAGGAATAGATTGGATCCTGCCGCGATCTCTGTGAGAAGGGACGGCCCCGTCAGGATCCTCGTTACGAGGCTGAGGTATCTCGGCGACGTGATTCTCACCACTCCGGTGATCGATGCCCTCGGGGAATGTTTCCCCGATGCGGAGATCTGGTACATGGCCGAGTTTCCCTATTCCTCGGTACTCGAGGGTCACCCCGGCCTCACGGGGGTGTTCGATGTGGGGAAGGGGGCCGCGTCGATGCTTTCGACGATCAGGAAGATTAGGAAGCTCCGGTTCGCGGTAGCCGTCGATCTGTTCTATAATCCACGCAGCGCAGGTATCCTGAAGCTCTCCGGTATCCCGGTCAGGATCGGTGGGGGGAGGAAGTGGAGAAGGCGGCTCTACACCGATATCTTCGAACCGGACAGAAGTATCAGAAGCGCGATAGGCCACCATCTCGCCGCCCTCGAGATACTCGGATGCGCAGCGTCCGAGAGACGGCCACGTGTTTATCTGAATGGGGACGAGCTGGCATCCGGCAGATCGGCCGTCGTTTCGGCCTTCGGGGGGGGAGCACAGGCCAGAACAGTCGCTTTTCACGCGGGGGGTACCTGGCCCTCGAAACGCTGGCCGGCATCCTCGTTCGCCGCTCTTGCAAGGGCGGTCATGGAGAGGTTTGACTCACGGTCGCTCCTCGTCACAGGTCCCGGAGAGGAGCCTTTATCGAAGCAGGTCGTCTCGGAGTCGGCCGGATCGGCAGCCGCCCTGCCGATGATGCCGATAAGAAAGGCCGCCGCGGCGATCGCTGCCTGTGATGCGCTCGTTTCGAACGACGGAGGTGTGATGCACACCGGTGGCGCGCTCGGCGTCCCGACGGTCGGGATTTTCGGGCCGACGGAGCCCGATATCTGGTTCCCGTACTCCGGGATGGGACCTTACGAGGTGATCACGACGAACGAGGAATGCGCACCGTGCCATCTCCACGAGTGTGGCGACATGAAGTGCCTCGAGAAGATCTCCGTCGATGAGGTGGCAGAGGGTCTCGGCAGGGTCACGGGATGGTAGAGGATGAGTGACACGACAATCATCGATCTGAACCAGATAGAAGGCCTGAAGGCGATCCTCCTCGTACGGCTCCAGGCGCTGGGCGACGTCGTCCTTACACTTCCGCTCATTCGCCGGATAAGGGCCGCCTTTCCCGGTGCCTGGATCGGATACCTCGTGAAGGAGAGATATTCCGCGGCCTTGGCCGGAGATACCGGACTCGACGATGTGATCCCGCTCCCGGATACGGCGACCGGACAGCTGGCGGCGATCAGGCATCTGAGAAAGAGAAAGCCCGACGTGGCTGTCGATCTGCTCAGCTCGCCGAGAAGCGCGATACTGACGAGGTTCTGCGGCGCCGGGCTCAGGATCGGAATGGATACGGGATGGCGAAACGGGTATTATCACGAGGTTTTGCCGAGGGCCATCGTACGGGACGGGAAACGAGTCAGATGCTACACGATCGATTCGAACCTCGAAATCGGCAGGATGCTCGGACTGTCAGTGGACGGGATCGGGCACGGGACCGATGCCGGCGAGCGGCCTTACGGTTTCCCGGCGGCCGGGTCATCGGCGGAATGGGCCGATTCTTTCGTGGGATCTCTCGGGGATACGGGGAGCGGGCTCGCGGGAATCGTTCCCGGCTCGACATATCCCTCGAAGAGCTGGCCGCTGGAGCGATTCGTCGATCTGGCGAGGAGGATATCCGGCGAGATGGAGCTGCGGCCGGTGATCATGTGGGGACCGGGCGAGGAGGATCTGGCCACAGAGATCGCCGGTGCCGTTCCCGGCGCGATCGTACCGCCCCCGACCGGTGTAACCGAAACAGGCGCTCTCATCGGCAGGATGAAGGTCGTTGTCGGGATCGATTCCGGCCCGAAACATATCGCGGTCCTGCTCGGTGTGCCGACCGTAACGCTGTTCGGGCCGACCGACCCGCGGATCTGGGATCCGATGAACGGTCTCCACCGGGTCCTCTGGAAGGAACTCGAATGCGCCGAGGGGTGCAGGGAAAAGGGATGCAGCCCCAACAGGTGCATGGAGAACATAACGGTAGATGAAGTCTTCGATGAAGTGAGGTTGGCGATCGGAGGGGAATCATGAGCATTGAACCGGATCTGTCACGGATATCTCTCATCGTCATCACGCTGAACGAGGAGAACAATCTCGGCAGGTGCCTCGAGAGCGCCCGCGGCGTGGGTGAGGTGATCGTCGTCGATTCGATGAGCGACGACGGGACGCTGCGCATCGCCGGTGAATACGGAGCGAGGGTATTTACCAGGGAGTTCGTCTCGAACGCAGACCAGAAGAACTGGGCCATGGACCAGGCCGCTCTCGAATGGGTACTGATCCTCGATGCTGACGAATACCTCTCCGCTGCCCTGCGCGAGGAGATAGCAGAGAGGATCGTGTCGGCGCGGGAGAACGGATTCTGGCTGTACAGGAGGAACGAATTCCTTGGCAGGACGATAAAGCACTGTGGCTGGGACCGCGACCGGGTGCTGAGGCTGTTGCGAAGGGGACGCGGGAGGTATCCCGAGCGAGCGGTGCATGAACACCTCGAGCTCAAGGGAAAGGCCGGACGGCTGCGTGAGCGACTCGACCATATTCCCTACAGAGACCTCGACGACTATATCGAACGGATGAAGAGCTACAGCAGAAGAGGGGCACTCGAGCTCCACAGAAAGGGAAAGGGCAGCTTTCCCGGAATGGTCCTAAGGCCGCCCGCCCGTTTTCTGAGGATGTATATCCTCCAGCTCGGGTTCCTCGACGGTTCCGCCGGGCTGATGCTCTGCTCGTTTGCCGCTATCAGCGTATTCTTCAAATATGCATCGCTCAGGGAGCTTTCCCGCAGGGGTCCGGAGGAAGAGAGATGAATGCCGGAAGAAAGTCTCCCCCGACGGAGATCGTGTTTTTCGGCGGCTACGATCCGGATTATCCGAGAAACGCGATCATCAGGAAGGGGCTCGAAAGGCTCGGCGTTGAAGTGAAGTCATGCCGTGCGGGCGGCTCGAGACGGGCCGTGTTCCGTTATCCGCTTCTCCTGGCGAAGTATTTCACGACCGGGACTAGGCGCGGAACGCCTCTGTTCGTTCCCGATTTCAGGCACAAGGACGTGCCGCTCGCATGGGTGCTCTCGCGTTTGCCCCGCAGGATGCTGATATTCGATCCGCTCGTCTCGCGGTACGAGACGAGGGTGCTCGATCGCGGCGATGCCAGGAAGGGTTCCGCCCAGGCAAAGCACAACTGGAACATCGACAGGATCGTGATGAGGATGTCCGATCTGGTCCTCGCCGATACCGACGCTCATGCCGCCTTCTACGTCAGCGAATTCGATGTGGAGGAGAAAAAGGTGAGGACCCTCTACCTCGGATACGACGATACCGTCTTCGGGCGGATCCCGGAGCGGGTGCCCGACGGCATTTTCCGCGTCCTCTTTTACGGTTCCTTCCTGCCACTTCACGGGACCGATGTCATAGTAGAGGCGGCCCGTCTTCTCGATAGCGGATTCCGGTTCAGGATCGTCGGGAGCGGGCAGACGATGGAGGAATTCATGAGGCGGGCGGACGGGATCGATCGAGAGAGGCTCGAGCTCTCTGGAAACGTGCCGGAAAAGGAACTTCCCCGCCTAATCTCGGAAGCGGATGCCGTCCTCGGGATCTTCGGCACGACTCTCAAGACGGGGATGGTCATCCCGAACAAGGTATATCAGTCGATGGCATGCGGCCGGCCCGTGGTGACGGCCGATACCCCCGCTATCAGGGAGATATTCACTCCGGGGGAGCACCTCGTATGCGTTCAACCGGGAAACGCGGTGATGCTTGCTGAAGAGCTGAAGCGTCTGAGGGACGAACGGCGGTTCGCTGCGTCCGTCGCCGAAGCAGGAGGCAGGCTGGTCAGGGAGGAATACAATCCGGAGAAGATCGGTGCCAGGCTGCTCGGTATTCTCGGACAGGAGTATGGAGAGTGAGAGTACTGCTCGTAAACAGCGCGAAGACGATGCGCGGAGGAGAGAGCCAGACCCTCGAGCTCGGTCTGCGGCTTCGTGCCCGCGGGGTCGAGACGGCTTTCGCCATACGTAAAGGCTCGGAGCTGGCGGCGGCGCTCCCAGCAGGCAGCGAATCGCTGGAGGCCCGCTTCGAGTCGCCTCCATTCACGACGTCCCTGCGTCTGAGGAGATTTGTCTCCCGATGGGGACCCGACATCGTCCACGCCCAGACCTCGAAGGCTCACACCTGTGCACTGGCCGCATGCGCCGGGCTGGCGCCTCTCGTAGTCAGCAGGAGGACCGCCTTCGGCGGCGGCAGAGGACCAGCATCCGTCCTGAAATACGGGAAAGGGGTAGCACACTACATCCCGATATCGGAAGCGGCAGCGAGTAGCCTTCGGCTCAGGGGGGTCCCCGATGAGAAGATGACGATCGTGCAAAGCGGTATAGACATCGCCAGATTCGGATCGGCAGTGAGGGATCCGGATACGAGGAAGAGACTCGGGGCGAAAGGGGATCGTCTTCTTGCGGGGACGGCGGCGGCCTTCGAGGTGGAGAAGGGGCACGCAGTCCTGCGCGAAGCCGCCTCGATCCTCGAATCGAGAGGCGTGCGGATGCGCTTCGTCTTTGCCGGCCGGGGAAGGCTCGAGGGATCGATCGCCGCCGAAACATCGAAGCGCGGACTCGATACGGGGATCTTCCGTACCGGAGACGATCTCTCCCTGGAGTCGTTTCTCAAGGCTCTCGACATATATGTGCTGCCCTCTCTCGAGGAGGGCCTGTCGACCGGCCTGATGGCGGCGATGGCAGCGGGACTGCCCTGCGTCGCGAGCAGGGCCGGAGGGATCCCGGAGGTGACCGGGGAAGACGCGGCCGTTCTCTTCGAGCCCGGAGATCCGGAGGAACTGGCCGATGCGCTCGGGGATCTTGCCGCAGACCGTACGGCGAGAGAAGAGTATTCCTCGAAGGCTGCGGAAAGGGCCCGTCTGTTCGATGTTGAGAGAATGGTGAGCGGGATCCTTGATGTTTACGGCAGAGTTCTCGCAGCGGATAACGGTGGCGGGTGATTTCGAGCACGGCAATTGCAGTAAACAGATATCAGGAAATGTTACCGGCGGATGCAGGATTACCGTACGATGCGTTATATTATCTGGTGACATTATGTTAGGGGAATGACATGAAAATTGACTGCAACAAGAGCAAGATACGGATCATCCACTTGCTGATATTTTCTGTCCTCTTTTCCGGTCATTTTACGGGGGCTATCCGTGCCCAGGATACCGTTCCCGTCGTGACGGGGAGCGGCACCGATCACGGCTACGAGGTGATCGAGGGCTTTGAGCTCGTTCAGCCCGTGCCCGGCAGGGTGCCGTTCGGCGAGGGGGAGTATCTCCTCTTTGCAATCCAGTACGGACTCATATACGCCGGCGACGCGACCCTCGAGGTGCGCAGCGACGCCGAGCTTAACGGCCGCCCGGCATATCATCTCGTATCGACCGCGAGGACGAACAGGACGTTCGACGTCGTCTACAAGGTGAGGGACAGGCACGAGTCGTTCATGGACAAGGAGTTTCTCTACTCGCTGAGATTCGAGAAGCACATCAGGGAGGGTAAGTTCAGGAGGGACAAGGAGATCGATTTCGACCAGGTGAACCACCTCGCCATATATCCCGACAGGCAGGTCGGCATACCTCCGAACACACAGGATTTCATCTCGGCGCTCTATTTCGTGAGGACGATCCCTCTTGAACCCGGTCAGGCGGTCTGGATGGCGAACCATTCGGACGGGAAGAACTACCCGATCTTCGTAAAGGCGCTACGCAGGGAGCGGATCAAGGTACAGGCGGGCGAGTTCGACTGCCTCGTCATCGAGCCGGTGCTCGAAACGAGCGCTATCTTCGAGAGTACGGGAAAGTTGACAATATGGCTGACCGATGATAACGTCCGGATGCCGGTGCTGATGCGGTCGAAGGTTGTCGTGGGTTCTTTCGAGGCGGTGCTGAAGGAATACACGCTGACATCGGAGGGGCCGCGCATCCTCGAAACGGAAGGATCATCCCGCTGATGGGAAGCGGATACGAAGAGATCGATCTCGGCAGGGTCAGGACGTCGCCGATCTCCGAAAGGGAGAGCAAGGTCACCGTCGATATGATGGGGACTCCCGTCAAGGGTGGCAAGGCCTTCAGGAAATGGCTCGATTCGCTGCCCGACCAGCTGGCGGTCAGCCGGCTCAGGAAGCTGACGCTCGCCATGCGGAGGGCCCGATCGGCGAAGGGACGCGAGCTGATCTGGATGGCCGGCGCCCACGTCATCAAGTGCGGTCTTTCACCCTACCTGGCAGACCTGATGAAAAAGGGATACGTGACCGCCCTTGCCCTCAACGGCGCCGGGATAATCCATGACCTCGAACTTGCATTCTTCGGGAAGACGTCGGAGGATGTTTCAGCGCAGCTCGAGAAGGGCGAATTCGGATTCGCGGAGGAGACCGCTGCGCTTCTGTTCGAGGCGGTCGACAGGGGAGCGGCGGACGGCCTCGGCCTGGGAGAGGCGGTCGGGAGGTTCATCGCCTCGAGCGATGCCCCCTACAGGGAGGTCAGCATCACATCGAGGGGAGCGATCGAGAAGGTGCCGGTCACCGTCCACGTGGCGGTCGGCACCGATATCATCGTCCAGCATCCCGGCTTCGACGGATCGGTCTGGGGCGAGCTCTCGGCAAGGGACTTCAGGATATTTACCGCGAGGGTGCATTCGCTGGGGGAGAACGGCGGTGTCATCGTCAACGCCGGTTCCGCCGTGATACTGCCGGAAGTATTCCTGAAGGCACTGAGCGTCGCGAGGAACCTCGGCGCCGGGTTCGAGGGGATAACCGCCTGCAATCTGGACATGACATGTCATTACCGGCCTGGAGAGAACGTCCTCGCGAGGCCTGCTGCCTTCGGCGGAGAGGCGATATCGCTCACCGGCCATCACGAGATAATGATCCCGCTCATCTACTCGGCCCTGCTCACATGATCGCCTGCTTTCCGGCCGTTTCCCGATATACGATCAAACAGCGGTAACCGCCGTATCGGGGCCGAACATATCTGTTGACACCGCGCCTCGTTTTGTGATACTATATGACTTGTGCATGGAGGTGTACTCAGAGAAATCTGCTAACGGTATTTACTTCGGCTAAGACAACACGACTGACGTGAAGTGAGTTTCTGCAGCAGCTTTTTTATGCGCCGGAACCCGGGCTGAAGGATCAGACCCGGGTTTTTTTGGAGGAGCAATGACTGGGTACCCCGAACTGAAAGAACTTGTCACAGAGCCAGCGAACTCCATCGTCGAAGATTCCGCCGACAGCACCGCCGTCGAGAGAAGGAGGAGCTTCGACACCTTCAAGAGATTTACGGACATCGCCGTTGCTTCACTGATCCTGCTCCTGTTCCTTCCGGTGATACCCGTAATAGTGCTCCTTATAAAACTCGATTCTCCAGGACCCGTACTCTTCGGGCAGAAGAGGGTCGGCAAGGACGGCCGGGAGTTCGATTTTTTCAAGTTTCGCTCGATGCATGTGGGGGCGGAGAACGTCATAGCGTCTCTCAGGCCACTCAGCGGTGTCGACGGGCCCATTTTCAAGCTGAAGGAGGATCCCAGGGTCCCCGGCACGGGCAGGTTCCTCAGACGGTCGAGCCTCGATGAACTCCCACAGCTGCTCAACGTGCTCACGGGCGACATGAGTATAGTAGGTCCGCGTCCCAATCTCCCATCTGAAGTCTCACAATACCTTCCCTGGCAGAGAAGACGACTGGATGTGACTCCAGGAATCACATGCTACTGGCAGATCGCCGGCAGGAGCCATATCGGATTCCAGGAGTGGATGAGACTCGATCTGGAATATATCCGCAACAGAAGCCTCGTTACGGATATTAAGATCATGCTCAAGACCATCCCGGCCGTGATAGCCAGGAAAGGCGCCTATTGATTCTGGTTTGGCATTATTCTTGCCCTAAAACCTGTTTGACATATTGTGTCTAAGGGGTTAACTTCTCGCCGGTTAACCAGGTTCGGGTGTTCCGGCGGGGCCCTATGCAGGGGTCGATACGATGAAGGGTCGAAAAACTCGTATTTTCATCACGTTAGCTCTCCTAACGGCGGCGGCCTGTGGCGGTACCGGGTGCGGGGGCGGTGGAAGCCGTATGTACGAGCAGGTCGGCGGCGACGTCACCTGGTCTGATCTCGATCCCGACAGCATTCCCGCCGTTCCCGAAGCGGAGAGTTACTACATCGGTTACGGTGATGTGCTCGACGTCAATTTTCTCTACGAGACGAAATATTCAAGAGAGGCGATCAAGGTCCGTCCCGACGGGAGGATAACGTATCCGCTGGCGGGGGAGGTGTTCGTTGCCGGGATGTCCCCGGCCGACCTCGACAGCGTCCTGACGGACAGTTTTTCCGAGATCATACTCGATCCCCGGATAACCGTCATTGTGAGGGATTTCCAGCCCCAGAAGGTCTACGTCCTCGGGGAGGTCGGGAACCCGGGCGATTTCGAATATATCCGTGACATGACCCTTACGAAGGCGCTCGCGGTCGCGCGTGGCTACACCGACGATGCCCGCAGGAGCAACGTGCTGGTGATAAGGCGGATCGGCGAGGACCACATCATAGGGATGGAGGTCAATATCGAGGCGCTCCTCTCGAAGAACGATTTCTCGCTCGACGTTCCGCTGAAGCCGTTCGATATCGTCTTCGTCCCGAAATCGAGGATTGCAACGACCGAGCAGTTCATCAAAAGGCTGGGAACGATCATCGGCACGCCGATGGACCTCTATCTGAAGGGGTGGCAGGTAGCAAACGTCGAGATGTATTACGAGTATTACTCGAGGATCATCAGCAGGTAGGGATATGGCGGAAAAGAGCCTCACTACAAGTAAGGAATCGACTGTAAAGGATTTCCTCGAGGTGATCTTCCGCAGGAAATGGATGATCCTCGGCATCGTGCTGGTCTCCACGGCCGCAGTCTTGCTCCTCAACATGAGGGAGCCCGCAACCTATGAGTCGTCGGGGAGACTGCTCGTACAGAGAGGCGAGGCCACCGGTGTCTACGGCACACACATCAGGACGCTGTCCTGGGAGGAGGAGATGGCCTCCCAGATAGAGATGATCAAGTCCGAAGTCATAGCCGGCAGGGCGCAGGAGATTACATCGAGGTATTTTCCCGGGGGATACGACACCGATGAAAAATTGAGCCCATGGAAGATCGGATCGGGAGTAGTCGGGACCTCGAACGTTATCTGGATCGCATATACCTCGGGCGATCCCGTGTTCTGCAGGGCGGCGGCCAACGCGGTAATCAACTCGTACAAGGAATACTACCTCGATGTAAGGACACCCCCCGAGATGGAGGATTTTTTCTCAGGGGAGATGTCTGATCTCCAGAAGGAGATCGCGCATCTCAGGGAGAGAAAGACCAGGCTGGAGATCGAATCGGGGATCATTGACATGAAGCTGCAGGAACGGTCCACACTCGATCGTATAAGCAGCCACCAGATCGAGCTCGATGAGGTTCAGAGGGAGATAGCAGAGAGAAAGGAGATCCTGCGGAAGCTCGAAAGCTTCAGGGATCTCGACATCGACGAACAGGCCGCTCTGTCTAACACGCTCGCGCGGCAAGGCGCAAAGCAGACGGCGATCGAGCGGTACACCGAGAGACTGATGGACCTGAGGCTCATTGAATCGGAGCTGGCGTCGAAGTATACGGCGGCTCACAGGGACCTCAAGCAGGTCCGCCGGCAGATCGAGGACCTTTACTTCTATCTGGACAAGGAGATCGATTCGTTCGCCACGGTAAGCAGGGCGGAGCTTGATCTGATGCAGACGAAGGAGAGATCCCTGAAGACGCAGATCGACAGGCTCGAGAAGGACAAGGATATCTTCCCGGAGATGGAGGTCGCACTTCGCAGCATCGATCTGGCGCTCCTGCGGGCTGAAGGGCAGTACGACGATCTCTCGAACCAGCAGATGAGCGCGAAACTGTCGAAGGCGAGCAATCCCGAGTGGAACGTTACGATCCTCTCGCCGGCGGCGCCCGCATACCAGAAAAAGACGAGAGATTATGTCAGGATGGCGCTGGGACCGATGTTCAGCCTGGTCGTAGCGTTGGGATTTGCGTTTTTTATCGATAATCTTGACCACTCGGTGAAGAATGTGGCCGAGGCCGAGGAGACGCTCGGATGCCAGGTGCTGGCGAGTTTCCCTGACTACGAGCAGTAAAACACGATGTACGAGGAATATTACGGCTTCAAGGAGCTTCCCTTCAACGTCACGCCTGACCCCAGGTTCCTGTACAGGAGCACGAGTCACAGGGACGCGCTCGCATATATCACCTATGGAGTATTCCAGAAGAAGGGATTCATCGCGGTCACCGGGGAAGTGGGCGTCGGGAAGACGACGGTGGTGAACGCGTTCATAGACCTGTTCCGGCCTTCGCTGGAGGTCGCTTTCGTATTCACGACGAAATTCCCTTTCGACCAGCTTCTCTACCTCGTATGCAACGATTTCGGACTGGAAGTCGAGGGGAAGAACAAGGCGCAGATGCTGATGACGCTGAACAGGTTCCTGATCGACCAGTACGAGAAGAACAGGAACACAGTCCTGATCATCGACGAGGCGCAGAATCTCAGTCCCGAAGTACTCGAGGAGCTTCGGATGCTCTCGAACCTCGAGACCCGCGACCGGAAGCTGATACAGATAATGCTCGTCGGGCAGCCGGAGCTCGAAACGATGCTCAATCTCAACGAGATGCGCCAGCTGAGGCAGCGCATTCCCGGAATATGCAGGATAACGATCCTCAGCAGGGAAGATTTCGAGAAATACATCGAATACAGGCTGGATGTTGCGGGAAAGCATAGCGGGGGCCCGGGATTCACGAATGACGCGATGGACGAGATATACCATTATTCGGGGGGCACTCCGAGGCTGATCAACGTCCTCTGCGACAGGGCTCTCCTGATAGGCTTCGTATCGAATACGAGGACGATCGACGGACGCATCGTCCGGGAGGGGATCAGGGATCTCGAGAACAAGGAAACGCCTGTTACCCAGAGACGCAACAGGCCGATGTGATCCCGAAGGGAGATCGCAGTGAGCAAGATCTTCGACGCGCTGAGAAAAGCCGAGACGAAAATGACGGGATCTCCCCGAAAAAGGAGACAGGTGCGTTCACGACGCGAGCCGGGGGAGGAAACCGAGAGCACGTTTCTCCGCGGTGTCGATAAAAATTTCAGGCGCGGGCTGATGAACCTGAGAAACTCGATCGACTCGGAGCTGAAGAACAACGATTACAGGGTGATCATGTTCACCTCTGCAGTCGCCGGCGAAGGGAAGACGACGATAGTGGCATTTCTGGCGAGGATGCTGGCACTGGGCGAGGCCGACCGTGTGCTTCTGGTCGACTGCGCCGTTGTCAATCCGGAGATCCATGCACTGTTCGGGCTGGAGAACGACAAGGGGATACTCGACTACCTTTCCGGAACCGTTCCTCTCGAGGAAGTTATCAGGAATGTCGAAGAGGGGGTCCTCGACATCGTGACGACCGGGACGAGGAGGGGCGCAGATATCACACAGCCCCTGTTCAACTCGGAGAAGATGTCCACTTTCATCCGCGCAACCAGAGAGATGTACGATTATGTCCTGATCGATACTTCCGCCGTCATGGAGGCACCGGAGACGCCGATCATCGGTTCGTACGCGACAGGTACCGTGATCGTGGTACAGTCCGGTAAAACCAAGCGCGAGGTCATCAAGCGGGCCATGCTGATGATCGAGAAGCTTGATGGAAGGTTTTTCGGGACCGTGCTCAACAGAAAGAGATACTATATCCCCGAGTTCATATACAGGCGGGTATAAGTGCAGGGCGAAAGCCGCGAAAACCTCTCCCCGTGTAATCTCATGCGCGGGTTTTTTTCTCTCGAGCGCCGATGCAGCGACAGCGCTCTCGAGTCGTGGTACGCAGACGTTTTCCCCGGATTCATCGAAAAATGCCGCGACCTGATCGTCGGGAATGCCGGACCGGGCAACGTGGAAGGGTTGATCCTTTCGGGCAGCTTCGCCTCGCGTGAGGGATGCGTCGCAATGCTTGACGGCGGTCCCGTTTTTCTCTCGGATGTAGATCTTCTGCTGGTCGTCTCTTCGCAGGCGTCTCATGCAGCGCTTTACCCTCGAAGAGCGATTATCGGGAGGGCATGCGAGGACCTTCTTCCAGATGCCCGATTCGAAGGCAGGGTAGATGTAGGCATCATGATGACGGGAGAGCTCACCTCGATGCCTCTGTCTCCCGGAGTGTTCGACATGCGTGAGAGGGGAGTGCTGCTGCACGGTGGAAAGGGACTCCTCGACCGGTTTTCGTCTTTAGGCCCGGGCGAGATAGGGGCAGGGGAGGCACTGAGGCTTCTCGGGAACAGGATGGCCGCATTCCTCGGTGACAGACCCGTAACGGACATGCCGGAAGGGAAGGATCTCTACAGATTTCTATACGGGGTGTCCCGTGTGTATACCGATATATTGACTGCTTCGCTGTGCGCCGGGGGTATCTACAGGTCGGGTTACGCAAGCAGAGCCGAATTCCTTTCCAACTCTCCGGAGGCTTCGCAATTGCGCAGGGAACTTGGAGGATCTCTAACTGACGATGTTGTGAGATGGACCCGTTTCAAGACCGATCCCGTCGCGGACGGGTTCTGGACGGTGGAGGACAGAGCATGGCGCATGTGGCTCGAGGCTGCCGGGGATCTGCTGGCGGTAAGGGACGGGATCTCACGGAAGGATCATGGAAGGGGCCGGGGGGGCAGGTTGTGGTTCACAGATCTACTGCGGGCCTGGAATGCAGCCGTTCCCGATATTTCGTTCCCGGGCAGACTGAAACTGTTTATCGGATCATTGATCTCGGGACGGGAGCCGGGAGGGCATGTCAGGGCAGAATCGGTAAGGTTGATCAGGCATGCGGTGGAGAAGGGTACGGGCGGCGGCGTCGGATCTGCTCCGGGAAGCTACCCCCACAGAGAGACATCGTGGGAGGAAGCAGCTTTCAGGACGTCGGCAGAATGGTACAGGCTTGTGACGGGCAGGGAGGAGGAGAACCTTGGCTGAGAGGACGGTCGTTATCCTGATCGACGCGCTCGGCTGCGAGTTGACCGATCACCACGGCTTCAGCCCTGTAAATCTGCCGTTCAGGACCAGGCTCGAGACGGTCCTCGGTTTCAGCCAGGCGGCGCTTACCTCGATCCTCACAGGAAGTCGTCCCGAGGCTCACGGGCTCTGGATGATGTTTTCCTTCGCAGGCGGGGGATCGCCTTTCGGCCTGCTCCGGGGACTCAGGCCGTTCGGCGGGCCTGACAGGCTCTGGGTACGCAATCTCCTGAGATGGAAGCTGTCGAGGCTTGATCGCATAACGGCATATTTCAACCTCTACGACATTCCGGGCGAGGTCCTGGAACGACTCGACCTCCCCGCGCGGAGATCGGCGTTCGGTCAGCTGGGAGGCGGGAGCAGGCGCAGCATCATAGACCAGGCGTATGATGAGGGCGGCGTTTTCATCAGGGACTACGACACTCCGGAGGAGCAGGCGTTCGACGAGCTCGAATCCGCCCTCGAAACGGGGGAGAGCTCGTTTCATCTCGTCTACACGGCCGGGCTCGATTCGGACCTCCACAGATACGGATCGAGAGAGGAGAGGATCGGCTCGAGGCTGAGACTCTACAGCGAGAGGATCGACTCGCTCATGTCGAGATTCCCCGACCCGAGATTCATCGTGCTGGGCGATCACGGCATGTGCGACGTAACCGGCCATATCGACCTGATCAAGCCTATCGAGGCGACAGGCCTGAAGATCCCTGGAGACTACGTTCCATTCTACGATTCGACGATGGCGCGTTTCAGGGTTTCAGGAAAAAGAGCCTCAGCCGCAATATCGGAAGTCCTCGAGAGGTCGACGGGCGGGAGGCTGCTCGGGACTGAAGAGCTCATGTCGCTCGGAGTCTGTTTTCCCGGGGGGGAGTACGGCGACATCGTGTTCCTCTGCGATCCTGGAACGATCATCCTGCCGAGCTACATGGGAAGTGTTCCAGTGAAGGGGATGCACGGGTACCATCCCGGCGCCCCGTGCATGGACAGCGTAATGTTCTCCAGCGAGAAGTTTCAGGGGGACGAGGTGTCTCTGACAGAAATCGCCGGATTTCTCCTGCCGGGATTCAGAGGGGGTGACCGGAAGGAATGATAGTCGAGAAGGCGGGAAAGGCGATGTCGTGGAGCGTGGTGGCGAAGATCGCCCGTTTCCTCGCGATGCCTCTGGCGTATATCGTCATAGTCCGTTCACTTGGAGAACACGACTGGGGAGTGCTGAACGTCCTCAGGACGATAACCGGGTTTGCGCTCGTCATCGTGATGCTGGGCGGCGGCAAGGCCGTCCTGCGGTATATCCCCGAGGTGAGGGTCAAGGGAGGCATGAGGGGTCTGATCTCCGACATGGTACGGCTGGCCGTGTTCCAGGCGCTTGCCTGGGCCGTACTGACATTCGCAGGGTACTTCTCGGGAGACTGGCTGGCCTCGGTGTTCCACCAGGATTCATCGGTCTTCAGGACATATATCGTCATCGCTCTCGGACTCGTCCTCTTCGAGGCGGGGATGACGCTCACTATGAACGCCCTCCAGTCGTGGTACGAGACAAGACGCCTGGCTATCGTAATGGTATTTGGCAACGCTCTTTACGTAATATTATTAATCTTGTTTATGAAGTTTGGATGGGGCATTGCGGGAGTACTTGCTGCAGGCGGTGTGGTCAACCTCGCAATGATCCTGCTCCTGCTTCCGGAGCTGCTCGAGCTTACGAGGAAGGCTTCTGACGATGAGGCCCCTGGGCCGGGGGCGGCGAGGATGCTGAGGTATTCCCTGCCTTTTGTGGCGACCGGGCTTCTCAACCAGATCGTCTGGAGGCATTCCGAGGTTCTCTTTCTCGGACATTACACCGGCATGGAAGCGGCTGGACATTTCGGGCTGGCATACAGACTCCCGCAGATGGCTCTCGAGTTCATTCCGCTTTCCATCTGGCCGATAGTCATGGCTGGCATATCCGAGGCCTACG
Organism: Candidatus Krumholzibacteriota bacterium; assembly: GCA_030613345.1. Taxonomy (GTDB): domain Bacteria; phylum Krumholzibacteriota; class Krumholzibacteriia; order Krumholzibacteriales; family Krumholzibacteriaceae; genus JAUWCL01. The sequence continues at coordinate 2,298 of JAUWMD010000003.1, read as the reverse complement.
CAAGGGATCCGGAGAGGCTCTCCGAATCGGTCGATGTTTACTTCAGACTCCTTTTTCTCCTCGTAGTCCCCGTGGCGGCGATGGGATTCGCATTCTCCGGGCCTCTCGTACCGCTCCTTTTCGGAGAGGGGATGGTTCCGGCGGCCGAAATGACAAGGCTGTTTTTCGTTGTCTTCTCGTACTCCTTTCTCTATACTCCACTTAGCATGGCCCTGTACGTCATGGAGAAAAGCTGGGTCAACATGCTCGTATTCGCCGCCCTCGCCATCGTCAATATCGGTCTGGATCTTGCTCTTATCCCCAGGTTTGGACTGTGGGGGGCGTTTTTCCCTGTAGCTGCCGTCATGGTGCTGGCCGTCGTGGTTTTCAGGAAGGTCGCAGGAAGGTTTGATTCCGGTCTTGCGATACCGGCCGGATTTGTGGGCAGGTGTTATCTCGCCGCATTGCCGACCGCTCTGCTCGGAATAAGCGCTTCGAGATACGATTCTCCTATCGCTCTTGCCGTGCAGATGCTGATCGGGGTAATCTTGCTGCTGGCAGGAGTGAAGCTGCTGAAATTGCTAGGCGAGAGGGAGAAGGCCCTCATTATGAGGCTTCCGATCCCGCTGAAGGAGAAGATCGTATCCATATTCTGACGAAGGAACCCGAACATGTACCGTAACAAGAAGATCTCAGTTGTGATCCCGTGCTTCAACGAGGAAGAAGGCATCGCCATGGTCATCGATTCCCTGCCGGAATCGGTGGACGATGTCGTTGTAGTTGACAACAACTCGACCGACAGGACTGCTGAGGTGGCGCGGGGCAGGGGCGCGAGGATCGTATTCGAGGAGAGGAAGGGATACGGAGCGGCTTACAAGGCGGGGCTGCCCGCAGTCACAGGTGACATAACAGTGACGATGGATGGAGACGGCACTTATCCGGTCGAGCAGATAGAGGAATGTATCGATTACCTGCTCGATAACGATTTTGATTTTGTGAATGCGTCGAGGTTTCCGCTGAAGGATCCCAAAGCGATGAACTTATCAAACAAGATCGGCAACAATATCCTCACTCTCGTAACTCTGGTGCTCTTCATGCGGGGCATCAGGGACTCGCAGTCGGGGATGTGGATATTCAGGAGCGAGATCTATCCGAAGCTCCAGTTGAAGAGCGACGGCATGCCGCTGAGCGAAGAGATCAAGATCAACGCGATCAGGCATCCAGACCTGAAGTTCGACGAGTACCATGTCAACTATCATCCGAGGGTCGGCGAGGTCAAACTCAACAAGTGGAAAGACGGATTCGAGAATCTCATATACCTGGTCAAGCTGCGGTTCACTCCGCTAAAGAAGTAGGGAAGGGTAAAATGCTGAAGAACCTGCTCCTGATATTCATAACCGTTTGTCTCAACACCGCCGGACAGTTCATGATGAAAGCGGGGATAAACAAGATCGGTAAGATAGAATTGTCGCAATTCTTCGATTACTTTCCAAGGGTGGTCACGTCCGGTTTCGTCATCGGGGGATTTTCCGCCTATGCCGTCAGCGCAGCACTTTGGATCGTGATCCTTTCCCGCGCGGAGTTGAGCTGGGCATTCCCCATGGTGAGCCTGTCATACGTGCTCACCGCAATTTTCTCTCCGGTTCTGCTCGGCGAGTCTTTCTCGGTACAGAGGTTTATCGGCATCCTCGTGATTTGCTTTGGCGTATTCCTCGTAGGCCGGACGCTTTCCGGTCAGTAGGGGAGGGGACCGGTATACCAGGACGGGGGGCGGCGGTCCTTGATCAGACGAACGACTTTTCTCAGCGTAAATATCTCGATAGTGCTGCTGTCGCTTCTCACCGGTCTGCGGATCCTGCCCGGCCCTGACAGCGCGGGGATAGCGCTCGCCTTTTATTCGCTGATCGTGCTTCCCGGTATCATTCTGTCGGAAATGCTCTTTGGAGGGGCAAAGGCCGATTTCGAGGGTATAACAAGGGTTTTTCTGACGGGATTGTCGGCCTCGTGTCTCGCCGTCTGCATAGGATTCATCCCTGGGATAACATATACGTTCATCGCCGTGGCATACGCTTCGACTATCATCAGCGCCATGGCATATCAGGGTATTGCAACGGATAAGGGGGAGAACGAAAAGAGGATCGATCTCGTCGGATCCTTCTCCCGCAGGGAGGATTATTCAGTAAGGGAGAAGAAGGCGATGCTGGTCGTATTCTTTCTCCTCTTCGTCATCAGCGCGGTGCTTATGGCTGAAAACGGAGAGATCGGTGTTGAAACTGACGCTCCGGACCACATCAGCTTTATCAGAAGAAGCCTGAGCGG
>JAUWMD010000059.1 GCA_030613345.1 Candidatus Krumholzibacteriota bacterium | reverse complement strand
GTATGGCTGCCGGCGAGAACGCTCACCCTTCCATCGAGGTAGAACCCCATCGCGAGCTTCTCACTCGTCGCCTCTGCGTGAAAATCGACTATCCTGACCCTTACTCCGGGATCGAATTCCGACAGCACCCGGTCTGCCGCTCTGAACGGACAATCTATGTCGGGCATGTAAGTACGCCCCTGGAGGTTGATGACACAGACCTTCACGGTTCCCACATCGTAGACTCGCCAGCCCCTGCCCGGGACCCCTGGGGGATAGTTTGCGGGCCTGAGCATATCGGTGCGCTCGTCGAGGAGTGAGATCCCTTCCTGCTTGTCCCAGATATGATTTCCGCTCGTCATCACGTCGACGCCACTCGCCCTGATCTCCTCTACCACCTTGCGGGTCACACCGAACATCCCCGCCCCGTTCTCGACATTTGCTGTGCAGAAATCCACACCGAGCTTCTTCTTCAGCCCGGGAAGTCCGTTTTTAAGGGCGAGCCTGCCGGTCTTCGACAGGACATCACCGATTACGAGTATTCTCATTTCGTCACTATCTCGCGTAGTCGACCGCCCGGGTCTCCCTTATGACTACGACCTTTATCTGTCCCGGGTACTCCATGTCATCCTCGATCTTGCGGGAGATGTCACCGGCAAGCTGCGCCGCCTGCGCATCATCGACTCTCCTGTGACTGACAAGTATCCTGATCTCGCGTCCGGCCTGGATCGCGTAAGATTTCTCGACTCCGTCGAATGCATCGGCGATCTTCTCGAGCTTTTCGAGACGCCTGATGTAGTTCTCCAGCGTCTCCCGCCTCGCGCCCGGTCTCGCCCCCGAGATCGCGTCGGCGGCCGAGATTATATGCGCTATCAGCGATTCTGCCTCTACATCCTCGTGGTGCGACGCTATCGCGTTCACAATCACATCGTTCTCGCCATACCTCCGCGCGAATTCCGCTCCTATCTCCGCATGGGGCCCATCGATCTCGTGATCGGCAGCCTTGCCGATATCGTGGAGCAGTCCGGCGCGCTTGGCCAGCACCGGATCGAGTCCCAGTTCACTCGCCAGAAGACTGGCCACAAAAGCTACTTCCTTCGAGTGCTGCAGAACGTTCTGTCCATACGACGTCCTGTACCGGAGTCTTCCCAGGAGTCTGACAATCTCTGTGTGGACGCCGTGCATGTTGAGATCCAGGATGGTCTGCTCTCCGATCTCCATTATCTCCTCTTCGAGCACTTTTCTCGTCTTCTCCACGAGCTCTTCGATACGGCCAGGATGGATCCGGCCATCCTTGACGAGCTTGTCGAGGGCCAGCCGCGCCACCTCGCGGCGGATCGGATCGAATCCGGAAAGGATGACCGCCTCGGGAGTGTCGTCGATGATCACGTCGATGCCGGTGGCATTTTCGAAGGCCCTGATATTCCTGCCTTCGCGGCCGATGATCCTACCCTTCATCTCATCGTTGGGAAGGTCTACTACCGACACGGTCGATTCGACGACGTGGTCGGCGGCGCACCTCTCGATAGCCAGGGTGATGATCTTCCTGCTGATCTTGGAAGCGTTTCTCTCGGCCTCGTCCTTGATCTGCTTGATCTGCTTCGCCGCTGCGGTGCGGGCTTCGTTCTCCAGATTGGTTATCAGGAGCTTCTTCGCCGACTCCGTGCTCATCCCGGCGATCTTCTCGAGCTTCTCGTTCTGCCTGTGGAGTATCTCGTCGAGATGCGCGTTCTTCTCCGATATTGCATGGAGCTTCTTTTCAAGCGTTTTCTTCTTGTCGATCAGCTCTACCTCGCGCTTCTCGAGGAAATCGACCTTCCGGTTGATGTTGTGCTCCTTATCCTCGATGCGCCTCTCCAGCTTCTTCAGTTCGGCTCTCGCCTCGGCAGTGTCTTTCTCGAACTGCTGCTTTGCCTTGTACCACTCGTCCTTGGCCTCGAGAATCGACGCCTTTTTCCTGGTCTCAGCCTCGCGCTGAGCCTCCGCGATTATGTTCTCCGCGAGTTTCTGGGTATGCTTCAGCTGGCTCTGAGTCACCTTCCTGCTTATCAGCCAACCCAGAAAAAACCCGAGAAAAAGAACGAAGATCCCCGCCGAGATATAAAAGAAGATTGAATCCATCATCTTCCGCCCTAAATCCGGCGGTTCACCTCCATTGATCGTTTAACGCCACAACATACTGCAAATACATAAAATATGGGGCATATTCATTTTTATCATTGGGAAACGGTCTACGGAAGGAACTACAATAAAAATTCCCCACTCGGTGCCGTACGCGACAGATCTTTTAAGCCCTGCCTCGAAAGGTGGAAATCCTCACGTCCCGCTCAGCCCTCCCGCCACAACGGGCACGGCATCCCAGGCCGGATATCGGAGATCCTGGCTCAAAGTGTTGGCAAAAAACGATCTTCGCCTGCACAAACACAGCAGGGAATTTTTAAAAGCGTTATGCTTTGTTTTTTTCCTCAAATCCCCGCTCCATGGGTTTCAAAGTTTCCCCGGGGCGGAGGATCATCGTCCTACACTGATCTTGTCCTCCAGCATCTCGCCCAGTTTGGCGGCCTGATCAGCGAGTGCACCTTTTGCTTTCTCCCTCTCGTCCCTTTCCTGGTGCAGCTCGTCGGCGATATTAAGAGCAGCTAATATGGCGATCCTGGACTGGGACATGATACCACTGGAATGGGCGATCTCTCTCATCTTGCTGTCCACGTAACCTGCAATCTTGTGGATATATTCGGGATCGCCCGCTCCTTTTATCTTATATTCCTGACCGAATATCTCGACCTTCTCGGTACTGCTTTTTTCGGCCATCTTTCTACCTCTCAGATCAATGCGGAACCATCCTCACAACCCCGTCCCGTAAACCGCCCGCGACAGCATGAAGTCTATATGTCGATTCCTTCCAGCTTCGCGAGCATCTCCTCTATCTTGTTGTTTAACTCCTCTCTTGTCTTTTCGAGGTCTTTTTTCGTATTTTTTTCTTTCTTAAGGTGTTTCAGCTCTTTCGTCAACTCCTCATTTTCAATATAAAGCGAATCGAGTCCCTCTTTCAACTTAATATTGGCGTCCTCGGCCTGCTTTTTCTCAACCTGAAGCTGCTCTATGTACTTCGCAGCCTTCCTGATCTTCTTTTCCAGCAGGTCGAAGTCAGCGAGACCGGTTGTCCCCATTTTGACTCCTACTCAGACCTCAGCGTCACCTGCAACTCGTTCTGCAGGGCCGCCAGCACCTTGTCAATAGTCCTGTCAACCGTTTCATCGTCCAGCGTTCCCTCCATCGACCTGAAGGTCATCCTGAAGGCATAGCTTCTCTTTCTTTCCCCCAGACGATCGCCACGATAGTAATCGAAAAGTCTCACTGATTCAAGGTGTTTTGCTCTTTTCTTTACAACGTTTCTAACGTCAGAAAATGTAACCCTTTCCGGCGCCAGGACCGAGAGGTCCCTCTTCACTGCTGGATACTGGCTGATCCTGATATAGCTCTTCCGACCGCTTCGTCCGGGCGGAAAGACATCTATCAGCAGGTCGAAATAGTAGACGCGTGTATCTATATCGAACCGGGCCAGCACCCTCCCGGGGATCATCCCGCAGTTCCCGGCAGGTCTGTTCTTCAGTATCCACTCGAAGAGAAAGTCGGGCTCGCTGGCCTTTATTCTCTCCATGACCAGGTCCTTCGTCGCCCCGAGCCATTCCAGCACCGATTCCGCCTCTCCCGTCATATCGAAGAAATCGAAGTCTCTCTGCTCACCATGCCACTGCAGCGGAGCGCTCCTGCGCGTGAACAAGGCCGTGAGGTGGAGCTCTTCGCGTGGCAGCCCTCTCCCCTCTTCTCTCTGCAGGAATACCTTTGCGAGCTCGAAGATCCTGATACCATCGCGCTCGACCGGGGCGTTGCGCCGGATCACCCTGAGCATCCCGGGCAGCAGCGATGTCCTTAATGCCGACTGCGCGACCGTAAGGGGATTCGATATCTCGACATGGCGGCTCCTCGGATCGCTCTCGCCCCATTCAAAACTTCCCGGGTCTCCTGGATCCATGAACGAAGTCGTTATCACCTCGGCGAATCCCCGAGCTGCGAGCCTGTCGCAGAGCTCCTCGTTCCTCATATCGACGATCGACACCTCGGAAAAGAGCGAGCTGCACCGCCCCTCTTCCCTTCCGATATTCTCGTACCCGTAGAGCCGGGCGACTTCCTCTATCAGGTCGACTTCCTCCGTAATGTCGCGCCTGAACGTCGGGACCGTGACATTGATGTCTTTGCCATCCTCTACTGATATCAGCTGCAGCCTTGACAGCAGCTCGACAAGGTCATCCGCGCCGAGCCTGGTACCAATCAGCCTGTTAGCCTGCTTCGTCCTCAACGTGATCGTGCGCGGTTCTATAAGCTCGCGGTCGGCGAGGTAGTCTGCGTGAAGCTTCTCCGGCTTCCCGGCGCCGATATCGGCTATAAGCCTGCACACCCTCATGAGAGCCCTGACCGTGATTCCCGGATCGCCTTCCCTCTCGAAGCGGTATGAGGCCTCCGTATCGAGCTTCAGCTCCCTGCTCGACCTGCGGACCGCCCTCGGGTCGAACCAGGCGCTCTCGATAAGAACCCTTTTTGTGCTCCCTGTTATCTCCGAATCCCTGCCGCCCATCACTCCGGCGACCCCGACCGGAGTCTCGCCGTCCGTAATGAGCAGGACATCCTCCCCGACCTCTCTCTCGATGTCGTCAAGGGTATACATCGATTCCCCGGACCTGCCCCTGCGGATGAAGATCCCGTCCCGGCCGAGCTTGTCACGGTCGAAGGCGTGCAGAGGCTGGCCCATCTCGAGAAGCACAAAGTTGGTCACGTCCACTATATTGTAGATCGGTTTCACTCCGGCGGATATCAGCAGGTCCCTCATCCACTTCGGCGAGGGACCGATATTTATGTCGCCCACGAACGCGGCGCTGTACCTCGAACAGTCGCTGTCGTCTTCGGTCTCTATCGGAAAATCATATCCGGTCTCCAGGTCAAACAATTCGGGCTCCCTCAGCTCACGCATGTATAGAGCGGCGATTTCACGCGCTATACCGAAATGGGAGAGCTGGTCGGGCCTGTTGGGAGTCACTTCAATGTCCAGTATCACGTCGCTGGAGCCGAGCCTGCCGTCGAGGCTCGCTCCCGGCTCGAGTTCCATATCGAGTTCGATGATCCCGCCGGCGTCATCTCCGATACCCAGTTCGATCTCCGAGCATATCATGCCCTCCGATACTACTCCCCTGAGCTTTGTCTTCTTTATCTTGAATCCACCCTTGAGCACCGCCCCCTGGACGGCTACGGCGACACTCAGGCCGGCCCTGACGTTCGGAGCGCCGCATACGATGTTCAGTGGTGTCCCCGTTCCGGCGTCGACCGTGCAGACACTGAGTTTGTCGGCATCAGGATGCCTTCCGCACTCGAGAACGCGGCCGAACACGACATCTGTGTACTCCCCGCCACAGACCTCCACCGATTCGACGTTAAGGCCAAACATGGTCAGGTCGTGTGCCAGGGTCGCCGGATCCTCTTCGATATCAACGTACCTCTTCAACCAGTTCAGGCTTACTTTCACTCCTGCACCCCCACCCATGTCTTGTTCCAGAACTGCTCGAGAAATCTCATATCGTTCCCGAGGAAACGCCTGATGTCGTCGACGCCGTACTTGAGCATCGCGATCCTCTCTATTCCCATGCCGAACGCGAAACCGGTCACCGAATCGGGATTGTACCCGGCGCACTTGAAGACGTTGGGATGGACCATGCCCGCCCCCATAATCTCGATCCATCCGGTCTTCTGACAGATCGAACAACCCTCTCCCTTACAACCGAAACATGTCATGTCGACCTCGGCGCGCGGCTCGGTGAACGGGAAGAAGTGCGGCCTGAACCTCACCCTGGCATCCGGCCCGAAGAATTGGTGTATGAACCAGGTGATGTCGTTAAGCAGATCGGCCAGCGAGACATTTTTATCGACGTAGAGCCCTTCGATCTGAAAGAACTCCGCCGCGTGGGACGGATCTGGTGTTTCGTTCCTGTAGACCCTTCCCGGGGAGATTATCCTGAGGGGCGGCTCGTTCTTCTCCATGAACCTCACCTGGACAGGAGAGGTCTGCGTCCTGAGAAGGATGTCCCTGTTTACATAGAATGTGTCCTGCAGGTCGCGCGACGGATGGTCGGCTGGAAAGTTAAGGGCTTCGAAATTGTAGTAATCCAGCTCGACGTCGGGACCCTCAACTATCGAGTAGCCCATGCGGTAGAATATCTCCTTGATATTCCTGATCACTCTGTGGAGTATGTGCAGCCCCCCCTCCCAGTTCCTCCTGCCCGGGAGAGTCGCGTCACCGGGGCAGGGCTCCTCCTCCCTGCACGATCCTGACAACTCGGCGCATCTGTTGTCGAAGAGGACGCCGAGCTTCTCCTTCCACTCGTTTATCATGCCGCCGACGACAGGCCTCTGGTCTTCGGGAAGTTTTCCGATCGATCTTAGCGCGGACGTGAGCCTGCCTTTGCGCCCCAGCCAGACGATCCTCGCCCGTTCGAGCGTTTCGAGCTCGGAAGCCTCCGTGATGTCCCGCGATGCCTCCTCCCCGATCCTGTCTATAGATTCTCTGTCGGGTATCTCTTCACTCATCAAAGAGCTTCCTTGGCGATATTGGCCAGTCTCGTGAATCCTTCCGAGTCTTTGACCGCTATCTCGGATAGCTGCTTCCTGTTGATCTCGATATCGGACTTCTTCAGTCCGTTGATGAACCGGCTGTAGCTCAGTCCGTTTATCCTGGCCGCGGCGTTTATGCGCGCGATCCAAAGCTTCCGGAAATCTCTCTTGCGGGCACGGCGGTCGCGATACGCGTACGACATCGCCCTGTCGACCGCTTCGCGGGCGCTTCTGTACAGATTGCCGCGCCCACCCGTAAAGCCCTTGGCCTGTTTGAACACCTTTTTCTTTCTCTTATGCGAAGCTACGCTATGCTTTGTCCTCGGCATTGTATTATGCCTCCCTCTCTTTTCCTTATTCGATGTGGCGGGGGCGGAAGCCTATTTGCCCAGCATACGTCGGATTCTTCCGGCGTCCGCCTTGGCGGCGACAATCGTCTTGCGAAGATTTCTCTTACGCTTCGTGGACTTCTTTGTGAGAATATGGCTGGAATAAGCCTTCTGTCTCATGATCTTGCCGGTGCCGGTCAGGCGAAATCTCTTTGCCGCACCTCTGTTAGTCTTGATCTTTGGCATCCCCTTCTCCACCCCCTTTTTTCGCTTTTCTATCCGACCGGGAGCCCATGATCATGGAGATCATCCTCCCCTGTCTTACCGGTTCCTTCTCTATGTGCGCAATATCGGAGAATTTTTCTTCTATCACTTTGAGCATCTTGTAACCGCGCTCGAGATGTTCCATCTCCCTGCCGCGGAAGATCACCGTGAACTTGACCTTGTCCCTTTGTTCGAGGAATTTCTCCGCGTTCTTCATTTTGAACTGGAGATCGTGCTCCTCGATCTTCGGTCTGAGCTTGATCTCCTTCAGATGCGTCACATGCTGTTTCTTCTTGGAATCACGGGCCTTCTTGCTCTGCTCGTATTTGAATTTCCCGAAATCCATGATCTTGCAGACCGGCGGCCTTACGTTGGGTGCGATCTCCACTAGATCGAGTCCCTTCTCCTCGGCTATGGTCCTGGCCTTGTCAGTGGCCATAACGCCGAGTTGCTCGCCTTCCTCGTCTATAACCCTCACCTCGGTTATGCGGATCATATGATTCACCCTGGTGCGCGGCTCCCGCCTGTCGCTCCTTCTGAAATTGCCTTTGATACTTCACCTCCCGGTTTTAGAAAACAAAAAGGGCGAGTATTAGTTTCACCCGCCCGGCGTAATCGGAGTTAGATGAAACCCTACTGGTACAATAAACTGACCGTAAGGTGAGGGGCTCTCGCTCCCTGCTTCGATCAAAAACTGATTTCCTGTAATATTATGCCTTTTTCTCTATCTCGTCAACCAGTTCCTCGATGATTTCATCGAGTTTTCTGGTTCCGAGGCGTCCTTTCTTCTTCGACCTGACGTCGAGGGTACCCTCGTCCATCTCCTTCTTCCCGGCGACGAACATGTACGGGACCTTCTTGACCTCTGCATCCCTTATCCGGTAGCCCAGCTTCTCGTCGCGCAGGTCAGCCTCGGCCCTGATTCCCGCCTCAACAAGCCTCTTGACACTATCCATGGCGTACTCTGTCTGGTCGTGGGAAACCGGAATGACAACTGCCTGCACCGGAGCAAGCCAGAGCGGGAATGCCCCCGCGTAATGCTCGGTAAGGGTGCCGATAAACCTCTCTATAGAGCCCAGAAGTGCCCTGTGAATCATGTAGACATATTCCTTGGTCCCCTCGCTGGTCACGTAGCGGACGTCGAACCGGCGTGGAAGGTTGAAATCAAACTGTATCGTGGTGGCCTGCCAGCCCCTCCCGATCGCGTCGATCAGCTTCAGGTCGATTTTAGGACCGTAGAACACCGCCTCGCCGGGCATCTTCTCGAAGGGGATGTCCCTCTTCTCTATGGCCTTCAGCAGGGCGGCCTCGGCCATCTGCCATTCCTGTTCCGAGCCGGCGTATTTCTCCATGTTCTCCGGGTCGTGGACGCTGAGCTCCACAGTGTACTCATGGAACCCGAAGGTGGTCAGTATCTCGTGTGCGAGATCGAAGCACTTGTCGACCTCTTCGTCGAGCTGTTCCGGAGTGCAGAAGATGTGAGCGTCGTCCTGTGTAAAGCCGCGCACCCTTAGCAGGCCGTGAAGGGTTCCCGAACGCTCTTTCCGGTAAACGGTTCCGAGCTCGGCATACCTGATCGGAAGGTCCCTGTAACTGTGGATCTTGCTCTTGTATATCAGGACGTGGTACGGGCAGTTCATCGGCTTGAGTACAAATTCCTGATCTTCGTCGCCGTCGATGATAAACATGTTGTCCCTGTAGTAGTCCAGGTGGCCCGATATCTTCCAGAGTTTGCTGTCGGCGATGTGCGGGGTCATTATCACATCGTAGCCGTTGCGCCTGTGCAGGGCCTTCCAGTAGTTCTCTATCGTCTCGCGGAGGTAGTATCCCTTAGGGTACCAGAAGACGAGGCCGCCGCCCGCCTCCTCCTTTATATCGAAGAGCTCGAGCTGGGGTCCGAGCTTGCGGTGATCGCGCTTCTTCGCCTCTTCGCGGCGATCGAGCTCGGTCCGGAGATCATCAGCACTGAAAAAGGAAGTGCCGTAGATCCTCTGCAGCATCTCCCTCTTCTCGTCGCCGCGCCAGTAGGCTCCGGCGAGCGAGGTCAGCTTGTAGTTCTTGAGGAACTTCATGTCCGGAACGTGAGGGCCTGTGCAGAGATCTGTGAATTCCCCCAGCTTGTAGATCGACACCTCGTCATCTTCGATGCCGTTTATCAGCTCGACCTTGAACGGCTGATCAAGCTTCTCGAAGAGAGCTCTCGCCTCGTCTCTCGGAAGGACCTCACGCTCGAACTTCAGACCACCAGCCTCGAGGAGCTCCTTCATCTTCTTCTCGATCCGCTCGAGATCCTCGGGAGTCAGCCTCCGATCGAGCAGGATGTCGTAATAGAAGCCGTCCTTGATCGACGGTCCGATGGCGAACTTCACACCGGGGAAGAGCTTCTGCACCGCCAGCGCCATCAGGTGGGAAGAACTGTGCCTGAGCTCGTCGAGCGAACCCTTTGATCCTGCCAGGATGACCTCGAAGTCGCCGCCCTCCTCGACCGTCTGCTGGAGGTCGTAGGTGCGGCCGCCGATGAGTGCCGCGATCGCCTTTTTCCTGACAGACTGGGGCAGTCCCGAGACTAACTCCATGATCGGGGTGCCGTCGGCGATTTTCTTCTTCGACCCGTCCGGATAAGTGATCTCAATCATGTCCAGATTATCCACCCTGTGGGGAAAGCCGAGATTACGATAAACACCGGAGCGGCGGATATACCCCACCTGCTCCCTGATAGCTCTATTACTTCAAAGAACAATGATTGCAGATAAATGGTGGGCGATACTGGAATTGAACCAGCGACTTCTTGCATGTCAAGCAAGCACTCTAACCATCTGAGCTAATCGCCCACCCTGCAATCTTCAGGCAGTATTATAGTAACCGATATTCGGTATTGCAACCGTATTTTCAAGAGGTTACTTCTTCTCGTCCTCGTCGATGACCTCATACTCGGCGTCGACGACCTTTCCATCTTCCTGCTCACCCCGGGGAGCCTGCTGCTCCTGGCCGGGCTGCTGGCCCGCCGCCTGCTGGTCGTCGGCCGAAGCCTGCTCGTACATCACCTTCGCGGCCTTCTGCCATATCGTGTTGTGCGAGTCTATGGCGACTTTTATCCTCGCGCTGTCGTCGGTCTTCGCCGCCTCCTTCAGCTCCTCGAGCGCCTTGCGGATCTCATCGAGATCGCCGGCAGGGATCTTGTCCTTATACTCTTTTAGCTGCTTTTCTGTCTGGTAGGCCAGGTGGTCGGCCTGGTTGCGAAGGTCTATCAGCCCCCTCTTCTCCTTGTCTTCGGAGGCATGGGCCTCGGCGTCCTTGACCATCCGGTCGATCTCGTCATCGGAAAGACCGCTGGACGCCTGTATGATGATCTTCTGCTCCTTGCCGGTGGCCTTGTCCTTCGCCGCGACGTTTAGTATCCCGTTGGCGTCGATATCGAACGTGACCTCGATCTGCGGGATGCCCCTGGGCGCGGGCGGAAGACCCGCCAGCTGGAACCTGCCGACAGACTTGTTCTGTCCGGCCATTTCCCTTTCACCCTGAAGGACGTGTATCTCCACCGTCGACTGGTTGTCCGCGGCTGTCGAGAATATCTCGCTCTTGCGGGTAGGGATCGTCGAGTTCCTTTCGATCAGCTTCGTCATCACTCCACCGAGCGTCTCGATACCGAGTGAAAGCGGGGTGACGTCGAGCAGAAGGACATCGTGAACATCTCCGGCGAGGACGCCGCCCTGGATTGCCGCGCCGAGGGCAACTACCTCGTCGGGATTGACACCCTGGTGAGGCTCGCGCCCGAAAATCTCCTTCACCGTGGCCTGAACGGCGGGCATGCGCGTCGTTCCGCCTACGAGGATGACCTCGTCTATATCAGAAGCGGAAATCCCGGCATCCTTGATCGCATTGCGGCACAGAGCAACAGTCCGCTCGACAAGAGCCTCGGTCAGCGACTCGAATTTCGCCCTGT
>JAUWMD010000141.1 GCA_030613345.1 Candidatus Krumholzibacteriota bacterium | reverse complement strand
CGACAACAGCCGACGCTCACGTGCGGTGCGGGGCCAGGGTAACAGGCCGCTCAAGTCGCTCAGCGACATGCTCAAGGGCAAGCAGGGCCGGTTCCGCCAGAACCTCCTCGGCAAGAGGGTCGACTACTCGGGCCGTTCGGTCATCGTCGTCGGCCCCGAACTCGAGATCGGCCAGTGCGGGCTTCCCAAGTCGATGGCGCTCGAGCTCTTCAAGCCGTTCATCATCAGGAAGCTCGAGGAGAAGGGTTATGTGCAGACCGTAAAGAGCGCCAAGAAACTCGTAGAGCGCGAGAGGCCCGAGGTCTGGGACATCCTCGAGGAGATCATCACCGATCACCCCGTGTTCCTCAACAGGGCGCCGACCCTTCACAGGCTCGGCATCCAGGCCTTTCAGCCGCTGCTGATCGAGGGCAAGGCGATACAGATACATCCGCTCGTATGCGCGGCGTTCAACGCCGACTTCGACGGCGACCAGATGGCCGTGCACGTGCCGCTCTCATACGAGGCGCAGCTCGAGGCGCGGACGCTGATGCTCTCATCGAACAACATTCTCTCGCCGGCCAACGGCGCGCCGCTCGCTTCGCCGTCTCAGGACATGATCCTCGGACTCTACTATATAACGATGGCCAAAGCCGGCGCGAAAGGCGAGGGCAAATCGTTCTTCAGTGCCGATGACGCGATCAGCGCGGTAAACGGCGGCGCCATCGACATGCACGCCAAGATCAGGGTCAGGATGGACGGCGAGCTCGTATCGACCACTGGCGGACGCGTAATGCTCAACGAGATCGTCCCCGATGAGATCGGGTACGTGAACGACATCCTCGACAAGAAAAATATCGGGCAGATCATATCCGTCTGCTACAAGAAACTCGGCAACTCGAGGACGGTGCAGTTCCTCGAGCAGCTCAAGGATATCGGATTCCGCTATGCCACGATCGGCGGGGTCACCTTCGGGATCGACGACATCGTGATCCCCGAGGAGAAACCGAAGCTGATCGAAGAGGCGAACAGGGCGATTGCCAAGATCCAGAAGCAGTACAAGAACGGCGTCATCACTGACGGCGAGCGATACAACAAGACCATCGACACATGGACCCATGCTTCGAACGATGTCGCCGACGCGATGGGCGAGGCGCTGAGCCGCGACCGTGCGGGGTTCAACCCGATCTACATGATGGCGAACTCCGGATCGCGCGGCAGCAGGGACCAGATCAGGCAGCTCGCCGGGATGCGCGGTCTTATGGCCAAGCCGCAGAAGAGGATCACCGGAGGTATCGGCGAGATCATCGAGATGCCCATCACGGCCAACTTCAAGGAGGGCCTCACCGTCCTCCAGTACTTCATATCGACTCACGGCGCGCGAAAGGGCCTGGCCGATACGGCGCTCAAGACAGCCGACGCCGGCTACCTGACGAGGCGTCTCGTCGACGTGGCGCAGGACGTCATCGTTACCGAGCCCGACTGCGGGACGATCATGGGAGTCGACACCTCCGCCCTGAAAGAGGGCGAGGAGGTCATCGAGTCCCTCTCCGACCGTATTCTCGGACGCGTGGCGGTCGACGACGTCATCGATCCTCACTCAGGAGAGGTCATCGTGGGGGCCAACTCGGAAATAGATGAGGAACGCGCACTCGAGGTCGAGGAGCGAGGCGTCGATCGTGTCAAGATCAGGTCGGTGCTCACCTGCGAGTCGAAGCGCGGAGTCTGCGCCTTCTGTTACGGGCGTAACCTCGCGACCGGCGGGATGGTCAACATCGGCGAAGCGGTGGGCGTCATCGCCGCCCAGTCGATCGGGGAGCCCGGTACCCAGCTGACCCTCCGTACCTTCCACGTCGGAGGAACGGCAAGCCGTATCGCGGAGCACACGCAGAAGATCTCGAACCACCCCGGAGTGGTCGAGCTGAGCAACATCAAGCTCGTCAAGAAACGCGAGGGAGACGAGATCGCTATCAGCCGCAAGGGCGAGGTGATCATTCGCGACGCCGAGACAGAGCGAGTAAGGGCGCGTTTCGGGGTACCTTACGGGGCGAGCCTCCGTGTGGCCCCGGGCGACGAGATCGAGAAGGGGCAGATCATCTACGAGTGGGACCCCTATTCGGATTTCATCATCGCGGACAAGGCCGGAAAACTCCGGTACGTCGGCATCAAGGAGGGGGTCACCCTCAAGGAGAAGCTCGATGACAAGACGGGCCTCCGCCAGATGGTCATCATCGACGACCGCGACAAGAAGCGCCACCCGCACATCGAGCTCCTCGACAAGAAGGGCAAGGTGATCGGTAACTTCATCATCCCGACCGGCGCACACCTTTCGCAGCACGACGGCGACAATGTCCGGGCGGGCGACATCGTCTGCCGTATCCCGAAGGAGATCACCAAGACCCGCGACATCACAGGCGGTCTGCCGAGGGTCGCGGAGCTCTTCGAGGTCCGCAAGCCGAAGGAAGCGGCCGTCGTCTCGGAGATCGACGGTATCGTCGAGTTCGGCGGTGTGACAAAGGGCATGCGCAAGATAAACGTAGTCAACGAGGGCGGCGACAAGAGCAGCTACCTCGTCCCGCAGGGCAAGCACCTCAGCGTCTACGAGGGCGACAGGATCGAGGCGGGGGACAACCTTACGGAGGGACCGGTCAACCCGTTCGACATCCTCAGCATCAAGGGCGGCAACGCGGCCCAGAACTACCTCGTGAACGAGATCCAGGAGGTCTACAGGCTGCAGGGCGTTGCGATAAACGACAAGCACATCGAGGTCATCGTCCGCCAGATGCTCCAGAAGGTCATCGTCGAGGACGGCGGAGACACGAAATTCCTCGAGGGCGACATCGTAAGCAAGGGCGAGTTCCGCGAGGAGAACGAGACGGCGATGGCCGACGGGGGCAATCCTGCCACCTTCAAGCCGCTGCTGCTCGGTATCACCAAGGCGAGCCTCAACACGGAGAGTTTCATCTCCGCGGCGAGCTTCCAGGAGACGACCCGCGTTCTCACAGCGGCGGCCGTCCAGGGCAAGACCGATTATCTCAGGGGCCTGAAGGAGAACGTCGTCATGGGGCACCTCGTTCCCGCCGGAACGGGCCTTCACAGGTACAACGATATTGAGATCGAGGAACAGGTAAGCGAGGCGGAGCTTCTCGGGAGAGAATTCCCCGAGGAAGAGCTCGCGGGGCTGGTCGAAGAGATGAAGGGGGAGGCTTCCTGAAGGAGAGCCGGGGCGGGTCCGGAATCGCCTGAATTAATTTCTTGACAGGGACATAACTGGATGTTAGATTGCTCATCTGCGCCCCGATTTACCTGTCGGTACTAAGAAAATCGGCAATTAAGCGGAAGTAGAAGAAAAGGTATAAAGTGCCTACTATTAATCAGTTAGTGCGAAAGGGCAGAAAGGCCCAGATAAAAAAGACAAGTGCGCCGGCGCTGCAGAGCTGTCCCCAGAAGCGGGGAGTGTGCACGAGGGTATATACATCGACGCCGAAAAAGCCCAACTCGGCCATCCGTAAGGTCGCTCGTGTAAGGCTCGTCAACGGTTTCGAGGTCACAGCATATATTCCCGGGGAGGGACACAATCTCCAGGAGCATTCAATCGTGCTCGTCAGGGGAGGAAGGGTGAAGGATCTCCCCGGCGTCAGGTATCATATAGTCCGCGGCACTCTCGATACGAGTGGTGTCGAAGGCCGCACCAAGCGCCGTTCGAAGTATGGCGTGAAGAGGCCCAAGAAGGCCAAGTCCTAGAAGGAGCCATAGCAATGCCTCGCAGACGGGAAGTCGTAAAAAGAGAGATAACGCCCGATTCGAAGTACGGCGACGTCCTTCTGGCGCGTTTCATCAACTATCTGATGCGCAGGGGCAAGAAGAGCACCGCCGAACGCATCGTGTACGATGCTATCGATATGATCGAGGAGAAGACCGGCCAGAACGGTCTCGATGTCCTCAAGAAGGCGATAGAGAATGTAAAGCCGGTCCTCGAGGTCAACTCGAGGAGGGTCGGCGGGGCCACGTATCAGGTCCCCGTCGAGGTCCGTCCCAATCGCAGGCTCGCCTTAGCGATGCGATGGATCATAAGCTTTGCCAAGGCCAGGCCAGAGAAGAAGATGGCGCAGAGGCTCTCCGCGGAGCTCCTCAACGCCTATAACAAAGAGGGCCCTGCGGTCAAGAAGCGCGAGGATACTCATCGAATGGCCGAGGCCAACAAGGCATTCGCGCATTACAGGTGGTAGACAGCACGCCCGGCTACTGCTGGCCAGGGGTGCTTTTAGATAAGGGATGATGGGTGGAATCCATGCCGGGGCTTCCGAGTTGCAATTGGAGGCACAGGCGGGAAATGAGGGAAATTCTAAATGGTAAACAGGCAACTTTGCTTTGACAGCATTAACTGCCGTATGACCCTCTGAACCCTGTCGGGCTGATTACCGGCCGGGTGGGCGAAGGGGGCCCGGCGCCGGAGAAGTCCGATGTCAAGAGATTACCCTCTCGACAAGACTCGTAATATCGGTATCGCCGCGCATATCGACGCGGGCAAGACTACCGTGACGGAAAGGATCCTGTTCTATTCGGGCAAGGTCCACCGTATGGGCGAGGTGCACGAGGGCAGTACGGTGATGGACTGGATGGAGCTGGAGCGCGAGCGCGGTATCACGATCACCTCCGCCGCGACGACCTGCTACTGGAACGATCACCGGATCAACATAATGGACACCCCCGGGCACGTCGACTTCACCGTAGAGGTCGAGAGGAGCCTCAGGGTGCTCGACGGCGTCATCGCGGTATTCTGCGCGGTCGGCGGGGTCGAGCCGCAGTCCGAGACGGTATGGCGCCAGGCGGATAAATATCACATTCCGCGTCTCGCCTTCGTCAACAAGATGGATCGCGTAGGCTCGGATTTTCTCAACGTCGTGAAGATGATACGCGAGAAGCTCAAAGCCAACGCGATACCGATTCAGCTTCCGATCGGGGCAGGAGAGGATTTCACCGGGCTCGTCGACCTGGTGCGGATGAAGGCTGTCACCTACGACAACGAGAGCCTCGGCGCCACGTACAGCGAGAGCGACATCCCGGCCGACCTTGTAGATTCCTGCGAGACAGCGAGAGAGGAGCTTCTCGGAGCTCTCGCCGATTATGACGAGGATATCCTCCACCACGTCGTCGACGGAAGCGACGTGAGCGAGGAAAGCATAAAGAAGGCTCTTCGCAGGGCGGTGCTGGACGCGACCGTAGTCCCGGTCCTCTGCGGAACGGCCTTCAGGAACAAGGGCGTGCAGCATCTTCTCGATGCGGTCGTCGACTACCTCCCCGATCCGACGGACGTTCCGCCGGTAAAGGGTGTGAACCCCTTCTCGAAGAAGGAGGAGGAGAGGAAGGCCGATTCGAGGGAGCCGTTCGCCGCCCTCGTGTTCAAGGTGATCACAGACCCTTACGTGGGCCTGCTTCACTACATAAGGGTATACAGCGGAACAGCGAAGACAGGATCGCATGTCGTGAACGCGTCGAACAAGAAAAAGGAACGCATCGGGCGCGTGCTTCTCATGCACGCCAACAAGCGCGAGGAGCTGCCCGAGATCTCGGCCGGTGACATAGTCGCGATCGTGGGCCTGAAGCACTCCGCAACGGGCGACACGCTGTGCGACCTGAAGCACCCGCTCCGGCTGGAGATGATGGATTTTCCAGAGCCGGTCATCTCGGTGGCAATAGAGCCGAAGACGAAGGCCGACGAGGTCAAGCTCTCGGAAGCACTCGGAAGGCTGAGCGACGAGGATCCGACATTCGTAGTAAAGGTCGACGAGGATACGGGCCAGACGCTGATATCTGGGATGGGAGAGCTCCATCTCGAGATCCTGGTCGACAGGATGCTCAGGGAGTTCAGCGTCGGTGCGAACGTCGGCCGGCCTCAGGTCGCCTTCAGAGAGACGATTACAAAGAAGGCGCGCTCCGAGGGGCGGTTTATCCGCCAGAGCGGTGGAAGGGGCCAGTATGGGCACGTGATCATCGAGCTCGAGCCGAATCCCGGAAATGGGTTCGAATTCGAGAGCAGGATGCGGGGGGTTGCGGTCCCCAAGCAGTACGTGCGGTACGTCGAGAACGGCATCCGCGAGTCGATGGCGAGTGGTCCAGTGAACGGCTGCCCGGTCGTGGATGTGAAGGTCACCCTGGTCGACGGCTCGTATCACGAGGTCGACTCGAGCGACCTGGCCTTCCGCGCCGCCGGCAGCAGGGCCTTCTACGATGGAGTGAGGAAGGCCGGGCCGGTTCTTCTCGAACCGGTTATGGACGTCGAAGTCGTTCTTCCGGTGGAGTATGTCGGAGACGTTATGAACGATCTTAATATGCGTAGAGGAAAAGTCGAAGGGATGTCGCAGCGCGCCGATACACATGTAATATCGGCGAGGGCGCCCCTTTCGGACATGTTCGGCTACGCGACCACTCTGCGTTCGCTGACGCAGGGACGGGCGATTTACAGTATGCAGTTCTCACATTACGACCAAGTGCCCGGAGAGAGGGTCGCGCAGCTTCAGGGCAGGGTAAGAGGCCTGGCCTGAGAGGGTATCGAGGAAGCTTGCCCGGCCTGAAGCCGGAGCGGGCCTGGAAGGAGGAGGCCGGATGGCCAAGGAGAAGTTTGAACGCACGAAGCCGCATGTGAACGTAGGGACGATCGGGCATGTAGATCACGGGAAGACTACGCTGACGGCGGCGATCACGAAGCACCTGGCCAGCAGGGGCATGGCCACCTACGTACCGTTCGACGAGATCGACAAGGCTCCCGAGGAGCGCGAGCGCGGGATCACGATCGCGACGGCTCACGTGGAGTACGAGACAGAGAACAGGCACTACGCGCAT
>JAUWMD010000107.1 GCA_030613345.1 Candidatus Krumholzibacteriota bacterium | reverse complement strand
CGCGCAAGCTCGACGAGAGCGGTCTCAAGCCGCCGTTCGGGAAGGCAGCCGCGAGTGTAGATGAAGCGGTCGCCGCGGCGAACGAGGTCGGCTATCCGGTGATGTGCAGGATCGCCTACGCGCTCGGCGGCCTGGGATCGGGGATCGCCCGCGATGAAGAGGAGCTGACCGGCCTGGTACAGAAGGCCCTCTCGCACACAGGCCAGGTCCTCGTCGAGGAGTGCCTCAAGGGATGGAAGGAGGTCGAGTACGAGGTCGTACGCGACAAAAGCGACAACTGTATCGTCGTCTGCACGATGGAGAACGTCGACCCGATGGGGATACACACCGGGGAGAGTATCGTGGTTGCGCCGGTACAGACGCTCAGCGCCTGCGAATATTTCAATCTCCGCTCAATAGCGGTCAGGGTGATCAGGCACCTGGGCATCGTCGGCGAGTGCAACATACAGTACGCCCTCGATCCGCACTCGGAAGATTACCGTATCATCGAGGTCAACGCGAGGCTCAGCCGCAGCTCGGCGCTCGCTTCGAAGGCGACCGGCTACCCGCTCGCCGCGATAGCGGCGAAACTCGCCCTCGGCCGCAGCCTGACCGAGCTCGAGAACGCCGTGACGAAGAGCACCTCGGCCTGCTTCGAGCCGGCTCTTGATTATATCGTTGTCAAGTACCCCCGCTGGGATCTCCAGAAGTTCAAGAATGTGAGCGAGTCGCTCGGCTCGGAGATGAAGTCGGTCGGCGAGGTGATGGCGATGGGAAGGAGCTTCGAGGAGGTCCTGCAGAAGGCGATTCGCATGCTCGACGTCGGTGCGCATGGCCTCTGTGGATTCAGCGACTGCTTCGATGATATTGACGGAGAGCTCGAAAGACCCACCGACAAGAGGCTCTTCGCGATCGCAGAGGCGATGAGGCGTGGACGCTCCGTCGAAGAGATTGCATCGCTGACCGGGGTGGACCGGTGGTTCCTCTGCAAGATACGCAACATAGTCGACGTGGAACGAAAGCTCTCAGGCACGGTGATCGGCGATATTCCGGCGGACCTGCTCCGGGAGGCGAAGAAAAAGGGATTCTCAGACAGGCAGATCGCCGGGCTTACCGGATGCGTTGAGGGAAAGGTGCGGGAGAAGAGAAAGAGCCTTTCGATCGAGCCGGTTGTTAAGCAGATAGACACCCTCGCCGCCGAGTATCCGGCGCAGACGAATTATCTTTACCTCACATATAACGGCTCTTCGGACGACGTCGATCTCTCGTCGAAGGACAGCGTGGCCGTAATAGGCGGGGGACCTTACAGGATCGGGTCGTCCGTGGAGTTCGACTGGTGCTGCGTCAATTCGATCCTGACACTGGCTGATCTCGGTTACAGTACGATCATGATCAACTGCAATCCCGAGACGGTCAGCACCGATTACGATATCTGCGACAAACTCTACTTCGAGGAGCTGACACTCGAACGTATGCTCGACATATGCGAAAAGGAATCCCCCGCGGGAGTCATCGTCTCGATGGGAGGGCAGATCCCCAACAACATGGCCGCGGCTCTCTCGGAGAACGGCGTCGCCGTACTGGGGACGTCGCCTGATGATATCAACAGGGCCGAGAACAGGCATCTCTTCTCACGGCTTCTCGACGAACTCGGCATCGTCCAGCCTCCGTGGAAGGAACTCACCAACATCGAGGAAGTGGAGGAGTTCGCCGACAGGATCGGGTACCCGGTGCTGATAAGGCCGAGCTTCGTTCTGAGCGGCGCCGCTATGTCTGTTGCGCTGAGCAGGGCCGAGCTCGAGGAGTATCTCGAGAAGGCGTCCGACATCAACCGGGACCATCCCGTCGTCATCACGAAATTCGTGACGGGGGCGAAGGAGATCGACATTGACGCTGTCGGTATGGAGGGCGAGCTATACTGCTATGCCATATCGGAGCATGTCGAGAACGCAGGCGTTCATTCCGGGGACGCTACCCTCGTGCTCCCGCCGCAGAGGACGAACCTCGAGACGATGAGAAAGGTCAAGACGATCTCCCGCAAGATCGCCCGGGCCCTTCGCATCACAGGCCCGTTCAACATACAGTTCCTCGCCGTGAACAACGACGTGAGTGTCATCGAGTGCAATCTGCGAGCCTCGCGGTCGTTCCCCTTCGTCTCGAAGGTCTTCAGGATGAATTTCATCGATCTCGCGACGAGGATCATTATGGGCGAGCGCCTGCCCCGGATCGACAGGTCGGCGGTCGATCTTGACTACGTCGGAGTCAAGGCTCCGCAGTTCTCGTTCACCAGGCTCAAAGGCTCAGATCCGGTCCTCGATGTCGAGATGACCTCGACCGGAGAGGTTGCATGCCTCGGTGACGATTTCAACGAGGCCTTCCTCAAGAGCCTGCTGTCTGTGGGGTTCAGGATACCGGAGAGGTCGGTATTGCTCTCGACGGGGCCGATTGACAGCAAGGCGTATCTGCTCGGAAGCGGCAGGGTGCTCGCCGATGCCGGTCTGAAGCTCTACGCGACCCGCGGTACTGCGGAATTCCTCGGCAGGAACGGGATAGAGGCGGAGATCCTCCGCTGGCCGCTGTCGAAGAAGAGACCGGGTGCGATCGAATATATCGCCGCCGGGAAGATCGACCTGGTCATCAACATCCCGAAGAACATCGAGCGCGAGGAGCTCGACAACGACTACCTCATCAGGCGCGCCGCGGTCGATTTCAACGTACCGCTCATCACCAACCTTCAACTCGCCAGGCGTTTCACCGAAGCGTTCGGCAGCCGGTCGGAATCGGATCTGAAGATAAAGAGCTGGAAAGAGTACGTCTGACGCCATCTTGCGGATTCCGGTACGCATTTCCATGTAATTGAATATACAGGCGCCCTGTACTGTATGTAGAATGAACGGGTATTTCATTCAAACGCATAGGAGTCTGCCATGCTGTATTTCTTGATCGGAGCGGCGGTCCTGTTTTTCTTCCTGATCGGGATAAGGATAGTTAGACCAACTCACAGGGGGCTGGTCGAGCGGCTCGGCAAGTACAACCGTTTCGCCCAGCCAGGGTTCCACTGGGTATTCCCGGTGGTCGAGCGGATGATCAAGATCAACATCACCGAGCAGATGGTCGACGCACAGCCGCAGGAGATCATCACGAACGATAATCTCAACGCAAGTGTCGACGCCCAGGTCTACTTCAAGGTAAAGGCTGACGAGGGGAGCGTGAAGAGCTCGCAGTACAACGTCAACGACTATCAGTACCAGGTCGTCAACCTCGCCCGCACTACCCTGCGTAACATAATCGGTACCCTGACGCTGAAGTCTGCCAACAGCGAGCGCGACAAGATAAACGGCGAGCTGCTGATGACCCTGGCCAAGGAGACGAACAACTGGGGTATGGAGATAGTGCGAACCGAGCTCAAGGAGATCGATCCACCACAGGATGTCCAGGAGACGATGAACAAGGTCGTCAAGGCGGAGAACGAGAAGATCGCAGCGCTCGACTTTGCCAATGCCAAGGAACGCGAGGCGGACGGCACGAAGCGCGCCGAGATCAAGAAGGCAGAGGGCATAAGGCAGGCCAAGATACTCGAGGCCGAGGGAGAGGCAGAGGCGATCAGGCTCGTAAACGAGGCGGCGAACAAGTATTTTATCGGCAACGCCCAGATCCTCAAGAACCTCGAGACCGGGGAGAACTCTCTCAGGGATAACGCGAAGGTAATCGTCCCCGCCGACACCGAGCTGGTCAACGTCATCGGCGAGCTCGGCGGCGTCGTGCCTCTCGGCAGCAGGGGTGGAACGAAAGAACCTTCGGTGTAAGGGCTGGACGGTCGATCCGGCGGGAGCTGGAGAATTAATTTCATTGAAATCCTTTCAGACTGTGCTAAAAGAATAGTACGTTCAGAAAGGATTGAAACATGATGTCAGAAGAACACAGCCTGTTTATCGAGACCTGGGGATCGATGGGGGTACTGTGGGGGATCAACCGCTCGATGGCGAGGATCCACGCTTTTGTCATGCTCAACGAGGACCCGGTCGATCTGGATACCGTCGCCGGGGAGCTCGACATAAGCCGTGGCAACGCGAGTATGTCGCTCAAGGAGCTGAGGAACTGGGGCGTGATCCACAGGGTCCATATCTCGGGGGACAGGCGTGACTTCTATGTCGCCGAACCCGATACGTGGCGGATGCTCTTCAAGATAGCGATCGTGCGCAAGGAGAGGGAATTCAACCCAGCCATGCAGGCCCTGCGCGATCTCCTCACGAACGCAGGGCTCGAGAAGGGAAGCGGCGTATACACCCGGATGAACGACCTCGAGAAATCGTTCAGCAAATTCGACCGCATAATGAAGAAGGCGCTCGGCAACGAGCGGAGGAGCAGGATGATGCTCGACCTGCTGACCGGCTTCAGGGATTGAGTTTCACCCCGGGGCTTTCTGATTCAGGTCGCGGGTGGACTGGTTCACATCAGCCTGAACGTGTAGGCGATCTCCCTGAACTGGTCGTGGAACCGGTTGAACTGGACGCCCCTCGTCACGCCGCGGAAGATGTAGATATTCGAACCCTTTTTCTGGAAATATTCGAGCCTCGCCTCGATGCGGGGCTCTGTGTCTATAGCGTAGAGGATGTATTTCGTCTTGCGCCCGCCGACCTTGATCTCCCCGCTGTCCTCGTACTCGTAGTACGGTTTGCCATCGGGGAGCTTCTTTACGTAGCCATCGAAGAATCTACCGAGGGCCGGCCCGCTTTTCATCCGGACGACAAGTATCTCGAACGTCGTTCTTGTTATATCTGGTTCGGCGCCTTCCTCCAGCGGCGCCTGTGCGACGACGGCCCTGCCGTCGCCGGGGTCCTCATCTACGGTCCAGTCCGTGGGGAATGTGATGTGAAAGCCGTTTACCCTGTCGCAGTATATTCCCGGTTCGCCGGGGCATCTCCCCGAACAGGAAAGCAGCATCGCGGCAGTGGCGAAAACACAGATAAGAGCGATACGAGAACTCTTCATCGTCCAGACCTCCTCTGCAGCTGATTTCGTCATGGATATTCCCTCTGTATCCTGCAGGGGGTGTCCCTGTCAACATCTAACGTCCTTTATATTGAGAACTGGATATGGTATACTCACGTCCGGCTGTAAATCTCTGAAAATTCAGGCGCGGGCCGTGGCTCGCTCCGATTCCCTGTAAGGAGGTCAGCGATGCGTAATATCGCGACAGTACTCATCCCTCTCTGCATCGCACTGCTCTGCGCGGTGCCCATTGATTCAAACGCCCAGTGGACGGAGTACGGCACCGACGTCTGTACGCACGAATTCGGAGTCGGCGCTCCGGTAATAATCAGCGACGGCGACGGCGGCGCAATCATCGCCTGGCTTGATGGCCGGGCATCTCCCTACCAGTTATACGCCCAGCACGTCACGCGCCACGGCCAAATGCAGTGGACGGCGGATGGAATGGCCATCACGGGCAGCCCCAACCTGCCCCAGGGGTTGAGCATGGCGTCGGACGGAATGGGCGGTGCGTATATCGCGTGGACAGAATACAGGAACGGCAACAACGACATCTACATGCAGAGGGTCGATTCCGAAGGCAACTTGCTGTGGACGGTAAATGGAATTGTGGTATGCGCGATGGACGGCAGCCAGGGGATAAATGATATGGTCGAGGACGGCGAAGGCGGTGTAATCCTCGTGTGGGACGACCACAGGAGTATTTCTCCCGGGATCTATGCGCAGAGAATCGAACCGGGCAGCACCGCTATGTGGACATCTGGCGGAGTGATGGTGACGTCGGCGATGTTCGTAGCTCTGGAAAGTCCGGCCGTAACGAGCAACGGCGCCGGGGGTGCGATCGTAGTATGGAAGGCTTACGCCACCCTCAACAACTGGGATCTCTATGCCCAGGGAATAAACGCTGATGGAACGATCAAGTGGTCCTGGCTCACAGGCGGAGCGCTCATCTGTAACGATGCCAGCAGCCCGAGCAATCCCCTCATCGAGACGAACGGGGCCGGCGGGGCGATAATCGTCTGGACAGACGGCAGGAACGGGATCAATAACAGCGATATCTGGGCTTCGATGATAGACAGCGGCAGCAGTGTATGGTGGACGGCCAACGGTGAGCCGATCTGCACCGCGGCCAACAATCAGTACTGGCCCGACCTGGCCTCGGACGGTCAGGGTGGTGCGATAATTACCTGGGAGGACTACCGCGTCGCACCCGCTGATGTATACGCCCAGCGCATTTCCCCGTACGGCACGAAGTTCTGGGGGACCGACGGGACGCTCATCAGCGGGGCGGAAGGCCACCAGATGAGACCCGTCGTCGTACCGGATGGAGACGGAGGGGTGGTCATAGCCTGGAACGACCTCAGATCCTGGTCGTATGAGATCTACGCCCAGAGGGTCGACAGCGGTGGCGGTACTTACTGGATTGCGGACGGCGCGCGGGTCTGCTCGTCCAGCTTGATTTTAAGTGATATTTACATAATATCGGACTGTGCCGGTGGAGCTGTATGCACATGGAGGGATATAAGGACGGGGAGCGACACGGACATCTTCGCCAACCGCATCGAGGCGAACGGCTACTGGGGCTACCCTGCGCCGGCGATCAGCGGGATCGCCGATGTGCCGAACGACCAGGGCGGGCAGGTCACTGTCGAGTGGGCTTCGTCGAGACTCGATGCATTTCCCGACCTCGATATTACCCATTATTCGATCTGGAGGAGCATCTCTGCGATGGAGGCGGCGGCGCTCGAGGCCGGTGGCGGAAAGATCATCGACATTGATAAGACCGGCGAGCTCCCGGTGAGCTCGGAGGCGAGGATCATCATGCTCGGCGAGGGATATGCCTGGGAGTGGCTCTCCGACATGAACTCCCTGACCCAGCCGTTCTACTCGTACACGGCGGCCACGCTGTGGGATTCGACCGTTGCGGGGAACGACAGGTCCCATTTCATGGTGGCGGCGCATACGGCGACGCCGTCCGTCTTCTGGTTCTCCGATCCCGACAGCTGCTACTCGGTCGACAACCTCGCCCCGGCGGTGCCTCTGGGACTAGCCGGCGAGCAGTCGTATACGCCCGAGGGCCTGCAGATGACGTGGGATCCGAATATCGAGAGCGACCTCTACGGGTACAGGATCTACCGCGGGCTGACGGACGATTTCGTACCCGGTCCCGGCAACTTCGTGACTGCGACGCCGGACACCTTCTCGTTCGATGGCGGCTGGACGTGGGACAGCGGGTATTTCTACAAGGTGTCGGCGGTCGACATTCATGGAAACGAGAGCCAGTATGCTCTGTTCATCCCGACGGAGGTCACCGGAGACGACCCGGCGCCGCTGCCCGAGGCGACCTTCCTCGCTCAGAACTTTCCCAACCCGTTCAACCCGATCACGACGATCAGGTTCGGATTAAATGAGCCGGGGCATATCTCGCTCCGGATCTATGACGCGGCGGGAAGGCTCGTGACTACGCTCATCGACGAATCGAGACCTGCGGGAAGCTACACCGCCGAATGGAACGGCCTCGGTGACGGCGGCAGCCGTGTCTCGAGCGGGGTCTATTTCTACAGGCTTCGCACGGGCGGGTTCCTGGAGACGAGGAAGATGGTTCTGCTCAAGTGAACGGAACCGGAAGTATGATCTGAATATAAAAACGGGGCGGCTTTCGAGCCGCCCCGCTCAGTCAGTCGGATCATCGAAGTCAGGCTACTCCTTCAACCCTTCCTTTATCTGTTTCCTGAGTTCCTTGTCGATCGAGCCGGGCATCTTCATGTTGTTCATGAACGCCCACTTGCCTGCGTCCTCGAAGAACATCTTCATGCGGAACATCGCATCGACCATCGAGACCTTCACCGCGCCGTTATCCTTCGAGACGACTATCTCGATCGGGTAAGCTGCCGCGTGCGACAGCCCGGGGCAGTCGAAGTCCTTGCGCGACTCGTCGCCTCCGCCCTTTACGATGTCAAACGATTTCGAGTCCATGGGCGAGCCGGTCGTGCCGAGGATGACGACGCCGTGATCGGGCATGTCGACCCGGTAGACCAGCGCAAGTCCCCACTTCTTGCCCTTTTCGCCGAGTCCTTCTGCGACCTCTTCGGCTACATCCATCAGGTCCGCGCCGTCGATACTCGCTTTTTCCTGGATGAGATCGGCGAACTTGCCGCCGGCGACGATGCCCATCGTCTTGCCGATGTACCCCTCTTCGCGCATCTGGCCGTACTGGGCGCTGCTCGCTGTGCCCATTACCGCCGAGAGGATCATGGTTCGGAGCTTCTGGAGGTGTGTTTCGGACATTGCCTCGTATGTGGTGTCGTCCATCAGGATAGTACGGA
>JAUWMD010000309.1 GCA_030613345.1 Candidatus Krumholzibacteriota bacterium | reverse complement strand
CCTGCAGCTGGACCATGTCGACCTCGTCGGGATAGAAGTCCGCCACGGTGGTCGGAACGAAGGTGTTGCCCCCCGTGAAATCGTGGAGGCCGAGGTCGGATCTGTCGTTGACGCCATTTACGTTCGCGCCCTTGCCGACGACGTCCCTCATATGACAGTCCTGGCACGTCGAGACGATACCGTCCGGCTTCGCTCCGGCGAACTGAGGTGCATAGACTCCTGTCGCCGCGTACTCGCTCTGCGTCCATTCACTGTAGGTGCGCTCGACCGGCGCCATGTTCCGCACGTCCCTGTCGGGATGTTCCTCGTCGAAGTTGTTCGGGATGTAGTCCGGTCCGGAAACACGGCTGAACACAGGGTTGCTTACATCATGGCAGATGCCGCAAATTTCTGATGACCTGTGGATCGGTGATTCGACGAACTGGTGGCTCGCCTCCGCGTCGGCGTAAGGTCCGCGTCGGATGGGGGCAGGGTCGTTGATGAACTGGCCGTTGGCGTAATCGACAGGAAGCGGATCTATGGTGCCGAGAACGGCAACGTCTGAGGCCGGGCTGACTCCTTCGACGTAATTATGGTCGACAATGCGGTGGCAGAAATCGCACTGGACCGAGTGCCTGTCCTTAACGTTGACCATGTCGCCGCTCGTATCGATCGACCTTCCTTCCTGCCAGCCGCCCGGTGTGTGGCACTTGATGCAGATATCGCCGACCGAGGGGGCGTCCTGCTCGGCCACGGCGACGCAGGCCAGAAAGAGCGGGTCCCTCTGCGCCTGTCCCATCATCGAGCCGCGCCAGTTGTGCCATGGTTCGGCATTCGTGTCGTAGTTGCCATGGCAGGAGGCGCAGGAGATATCGGGATCGTCGAGTATCGCGCCCTCGTGGGGCTGTGTCCCGGACATCTCCATGTCCCTCATCGTAGAAGGGACATAGCCGGCCGGTGTTCCGGTGATCGTGAAGTCGCCCATGCTCTCGCCGCTTCCCTCATTGGCGGCGTTGTCGACAGCTTCTACCTTTATTCTGTTGAATGTCCCGGGAAAGTTCGGAACGAACCACGAATATCCGGTGCCGGGCGTCTCGTTCCTCGCTTCCGTCTTGAAATATGTCGTGCCGCTGTTGTCGGAGAGGTAGATATTGATATGGTTGATCCCGCTCTCGTCCTCGGCAGTGTACTGGATCGAATGATACGAGCCGGCCTGGAGGTTCTCCCCACCCATGGGATCGCTCACGGTGACGATGGGAGGTATGGTGTCGGTCGCGCCCGACGGGGTGAGGTAATCGATGATGTCGGCATGATCGACGTTCCAGGCAAGTGTGTAATTGTCGATCGTAAGGCCTGGGAATGTCGACGTGTTGGAGAAATTCACCAGGTCCGTTATCTCCGTATGGTTGTTGAATCCGTCGGCGTCGGCGTCTTCATACTCTACTGCCGCTATCGCCTCTGTAACCGACAGGCCGTTGTTCAGGCCTATCTCGACCGAGAGGCCGTACGGGTTCCTCGTGTCCGATCCGCCGAAGTCGAAATGGCAGACTCCGCAGTGGCCCGGATTGCTCGGAACGTCGTCGATTCTCGTGCCCACAGCTTCGGGGTGCTGGTCGAAGAATTCTCTCCTGTACGGGTTCTTGGCGAATGGCGATGACTCGGGGATCAAGAATGCGGCCAGGACCGTCAGAAGGATCAGTGAGAGGACGATCCTGTGTACGAGACATGATTCGGAGAATATCAATCTCTTCATGGGCGGGGCTCCCGTCTGTTTTTACCTCCGGTAGTGCGCTGGAGCGGACGATGCGTTAAAAACCGAACTGTTAATAATCATACCAGATTATAGCAGGGAGCGTCAAGACATAACATACTGACTTTGTCAGTATGTTATGTCTTGACTGTACGATTCAAACGGCTACTGTCCGATTACTCTTCGAAAAGCGACTTGATGCTGCCCCACGTCGAGTTCTCCGTGGGAATGGTCGAATCGTGCGAGAATGCGGTGAAGCATTCGCCGCCGTCGTGAATGCCGTTGTAGTTCTCGTCCGAGAAGGCCCAGATGTGCAGGCCGTAGCATCCATGCCACTGAACGTACAGAGTCATCGTGTCGGAGTAGTTGTTTCCATCAGGCGTCGGGGTGGTTACCACCAAGTCGCCGGCGCTGTACATGTTTCCCGTGACCGGCATCCCGTTCACCATTATGTCGGGAACGCAGCCTTCAGGAACGAATTTGTCGAAGACTACGATGATGTTGACGTACGTCATGGGAGTGTTGCTGAAGCCATCGAGCACCAGATCGAATTCGGTGTCGAGAAAGACATATCCATCGTCTCCGTCGGTCGACACCACGAATCCCATAAGGCCGGGAGCCTGATAGATGCTGTAGTCGATCTCGTTTGTGCCCACCTCGAGCAGCACGTAACCGGCCGTGTCGTTTTCGGCGTCGTAATACATATCCCCGGGTCCGACGGTGTAGTATTCCGTAATATCGTAGTGATACATGCACGGACCGGTCGGGTATACGACGAGGCACGGATCGGCGATTGCGGTGCTCGTCAGTGACAGGACAAAGAGCGC
>JAUWMD010000120.1 GCA_030613345.1 Candidatus Krumholzibacteriota bacterium | reverse complement strand
CGGAGAAGAACGCCGCCGCACTCATCGACGCGGGGATCGACCTGATGAGGTTCAGCATCGACGCCTTCTCTGCCGAGACATACGAGAAGGACAGGGTCGGGCTCGACTACGGCCGCGTCGTGGAAAACATCGAGAGGTTCGCCCGCATGGCCAGGGAGTCGGACAAGACCGTCGTAACGGAAGTCAGGATGATCGACATGGAGTCGAACCGCCACGAGCAGCACGACTATATCGAGTACTGGAGCGAGCGTGTCGACAGGGCTCTTATCGTCCCGCTGTACAACTGGCCCTGGACCGAGGGTGTCGAAATGATCCGCAAGCCCTGTATAAAGATGCGCGAGGAGATGTTCTTCTACACCGACGGGCGCGCCGTCCTCTGCTGCTGGGACATCGCCGGAAGGGCGGTCATCGGCAACGTTAACGAGGAGAGCGTTCTCGATATATGGAACGGCGCCCGGAGATTGGAATACGCGGAATATCTGGCGAGGGGCGAGCGCGAGAAGATCGAGCTCTGTTCGAGATGTGACGCCTATGCCGGGCGCAGCTTCGAGGGATTCGAAGACTGAGCGGTTCTCCCTACGGCCTCATCAGCACCTGGAACTTCTCGTCCGGATCGTCCATGTTGCAGTCGAGTACGTTGATCAGGATATCGTCGCACGACTGGTAGATCCCCTCGTACAGTTCGGCGACCCTCCGGACATCGAAACAGAGAGTATCACCGACGATCGCCTCACAGTAATCGTCGATGTTCCTGTGATGCACATAGAGGTCGATCTGCACCGGGTAAGATTCCTTGAAGTCCGGCCTGCCGAGAAGTATGAACTCGTGATCACCGCAGCCCCCTCCGTAGCTGACATAGATTTCGAGCACGATCCCTTCGATCGCGCCGCCACTGATCGTCAGTTCGTCTCTGCACATCGCAATCGGATCGCCCTGGGTGAACATCACGTGATCGCATCCGGTCGGATCGGGGATCTTCTCGATATCGAGTAGCGCCGTGTATTCTTCGGGCTCCGAGGAATCATCCATGTCGGGGTAGGGATCGAGCTCGAGCAGTGTGATGCGGTAGCCCAGGGCGTACGCCTTGAACCACGTGAACCTGTCGGGGTCCCGTCCGGGTCTGATCACGGGCAGGGCGCTGGCGACGTCTCCCTTGGCATTCTCAATGACGAGTTCTACGATCCCCTCCCCTTCCCAGATACACATCGCACCCCTCGGGCAGCGGCTCTCCGAGAACTCCCTGAACATAATGGAGATGCCCTCCGATTCGACGGAGACGGTCTGCTCGTAGGCAATGAGGATGTTCTCCGACAGATCGGGGACGGAGATGTCACGCGGGGAACGTTGCCCGACAGGGTACGCAGTCTCATCGCTGCATGCGAGACCGATGGCAAGGATGGCGGCAAGAGGGACGGCTGGCAGCAATTTGGCTCTCATTGTTCACCCCCTGGTATATGATTATTATATCAGCTTTCCGCCGATTTTCCAATTCAAATGGAGGTCTTTTTCCGCATTGGCTGACGACTTCCGTAGGTGAGTGTCCTCCACAGCCATTCCAGTGGACCGAACCTGAATCTTCCCAGCCAGAGAGGACTTACGATCAGCTCGACGACCCACACGCCGATGACGATCGGCATCAGCCCCACCTTCCCTATCGAGGCGTACAATCCCAGCCCGTAACCGTAGAAAACAGTCGTGCAGATCAGCGTCTGGCCGATATAGTTGCTCAGCGCCATCCTCCCCGCTGCGGAAAATCTCTTCCTCACGCCGGAGAGAATGCCGGTCCTGCACGCCAGCATCACGAACCCGATGTGGCCGAGCGCTACGAGCGGCCCTCCGACCTGATTCAGGGGCGAATCGATCCTGTACAGATCGACGAAGGAAAAATCATGAGCGATCATTCCGCGGGCCGAAAGGTAAGCGAGGGGCAGGCCCGCGCCGTAGCCTGTTACAGCGAGGATCATGTAGAACCTCTTTGAACGCGACGCGGAGAATACACCGAGTCTCATAAGGGCCATGCCGGCGAGCATCAGACCCATAGTCGGCCAGAAGGAACCGATGACCAGCATCGCAGTCGTAGTCATGAAATAGAGCGGAGCCCTGTGCCTGACGATCCCGAAATACCCGTTCCTGTAAATCTCGATATTTTTTTCGAGCTCTTCCGTCGAAGGATCGTAATGCTTCTTCATCTCATTCCAGCGCTCCTGGTGGGCCTTTTCCTTGATGGTCAGTTCCTCACCCGCCTCGATCTTATGTTCGATCCTGGGAAGCAACTCGTCCCTGACCCTTCCGAAGTAGTAACCGCCCGCCAGGCCGGGTAGAAAGCCGATGACGTAGAAGATGGCGGCCGCCATGAAGAGCTTCTTCACCGATTTCTTCCTGAAGAAGTACAGGAACAGCCCGCAGATCGAGTAGAGAAAAAGTATGTCGCCCACCCAGAGAAGGTATCCTTGAACGGCCCCGATCAGCACAAGCCACAGGATCCGCCTGTACCAGAATCTCCCGAAAGAGATCCCCTTTGGTATAAACCTCTCATACATCAGCACCAGACCGGCCCCGAACAGCATCGCAAATATCGGCATCAGCTTGAAATTGAAAAAGAGGTAGTTGATCCACCATGTGAGGCGATCGAGCCCTGTGAACCCGCCGATGACCGTGGGATTGGAGTAAGCCATGTGGGGAAGCCCGTAAGCGTAGATGTTCATCACAAGGATGCCGAGAACGGCGAATCCCCTCAACGTGTCGACCGGGGTCAGCCTCTCCTTTCCCGCTACCGGGCGGGGGACGACACGCTGCCTGTCTGTCTCGACGGGTTCCTTACAGCCTTCAGGAGATTCATTTTCGTCCGTCATGTCCCGAACCTCCCCGTCAGAGTTTTCCGAGATTTCAGAGCCTGGCAGAATCTCAGATTCTGCCAAGGTTCATCAGGACCTGGACCATCCCTTTCTTGTCCTTGCTGTTGGGGTAGTAGATGATCATGTCCGAATATCCGTCATCGTTCAGGTCAGGGCTGCGCAAGTCCCCGTACGCTTCGGCCTCGACCTTCGCCACCGGCTTCTTCGAGAAGAGCCTGTCCTTGTGGCCCGACTCGCCAAGATATATCGACAGTTCTGTCTCTCCCGTCCCGAACACGAAATCCTTGCGCCTGTCGCCGTTGTAGTCGCCGTCGAGATCCATCGCCTGGGTGTCGGAATCGCCCGAGAAATCAATCTTGAACTTCACCTCCTTGGTAAAGTCGGGGCGATCGGAGAACCTGTTGTCCTCCTGGAGGAGGAATATGTTGAAATTGATCGGAATCGACCTCGTAATAAGGAAACGGATGATCGCGCTGATGCTGATCTTTACCGAGGGCAGAATCAGATCGAGTCGCTCGTCTCCGTTAACGTCTCTTATAAACGACATGGCCGAGGCCGTCCCCTCGGATATGATGACCTGATCGGGCTGGTCGGTATAGCCTTCGGGACCTCCGTTGAAGATGTTGATCACACCCCTGAAATTCGAGAGGCCCTTGGCCGTCTGCTTGGTAACGATAGCATCGCCGTGTCCGTCATTGTTCAGGTCATAGACGATCGTCTGGACGCTTGCGATCCCCTCGATCTTCTCCTTCTGCGTGAGCACGTCGAAGTAATGGTCGATGACCGGTTTTGGCTCGAAAAAACCGTCTTCCCTGCGCCTGTAGACCCTGACCCAGCCGCGGCGGGTCGCGCACAGGTCTTCCAGGCCATCCCCGTCGAAGTCGAGCAGCTTCATCGCGGGGAAGGAATACGCCATATAGAGACCCTGGGTCTGATCCCTCTCCCCTTCAGTCATCACCCTACCGATGGCCGTCCGCAGCTCTATCTCCAGCAAGTTCTCGATCGTATAAGCACCTGTAGAATCGGGATGGAATATCGACAGGCCGTGGAACTTGAAGACGGCGACCTCGTCACGGCCGTCGCCGTTCCAGTCCCTTACGAAATCGATCAACGGAACGGTCCTCTTCGACGGGAAGAGCCCGATGAGGTCACCGGTCTCGAGAAGCACGCGGGAATCGATCTCGTAAACGTCGCCGTCTATCGGATAGTAGCTCACCCCTTCTGGAGTGAGGATACAGATCTCCTTTCTGTCGTCTCCTGCCACATTTCCAATATCGAGGGATATAGCGAGAGAGTCGATCTCCCACGACTGGTCGGCCGCCGTGGAGAAGCCGCCGCCCTCCATCTGCCAGAAGATCGACACCCACTTCGTCTCCACGGGCCGCAGTCCCTTGCGGTGAATTATAAGAATATCCTTCAAGCCGTCGAGGTTCAGGTCCTCGTCCTCGAGATAGAGGAGTTTGTCGGCAACGCTGAGGGTCGACAGCTTGAACGCTTCCTCGCCGGCAAGAGCGCTGCGGGGCATTACAGTCGCAGCGAGGATCGCGAATGTAATCGACGCTATTATTCGGTTTGTGCGCTTCATGATGACCTGTTAGAAGGTGATCTCCTTTCTTGCGATAATCGCATGTCCGACGGCGCAGGACGCTGCCAGCCAACTTCCCGCGCAGGCGAGCGTCTTCCATACGAGTTCTCCCCATTCGAGGGGAAGAGGCAGCCCCTTCGACATCGCTGTCATCTGCTCGAAAGGCAGGCTGATTGCCGATGTGAGAAGGAACGACCTGGCGGGCTTGAATACGGCCACCACTGTCAAGGCGACTGCCAGCAGCACCGCTACGGCCATCGCCGAACCGGGCCTGTTGAAACACACAGCGAGCATCGATGTCACCGTGACCACCGCCCAGATGGAAAAGAGCGTCAGCGCGGCGCAGAGGATATATCCCTTCCAGAGCGCCGATGAGGTATGAATTACGAAGTCTTTCTCCTTGAGGTCTGTGAAACCGTACCGCGCTCCAGCGCTTATCAGCGAGACGGCGACGACTATCAGAAAGAGTACGGTAACAGCTGCTGCCGCCGAGATGACCTTCCCCGAGAGCCATCCGTGCCTCGAGAGTCCCTTGACCCATGCCGGTTTTACCGTACCGAGAGCGAATTCACCCGATATCTGGAAACATGTGATTATCATCGCGAGGAGCCCGGTGACGTTTATCATCCACCCCGAGGTCGATGAGGCGACATAGAATCCGCTGGGAACGCCGGCCCAGTCATTCGCCGCGGCGTAAGCAATTGCCAGAAAGACGAGCAGCGTCATGGCGGCGACGGCTGCGGGAACGAACCATGTCGTCCTTTTCCTGCGGATCTTGACCTTCTCGGCCAGCAGGATCTTCAGTACCTCACCTGTCATCATCAACCCCTCCCGTGAGCCGGAAGAAGATGTCCTCCAGCGATTCCCTTTTCTCTCGGATCCCCGTTACCTCGAGGCCGTTTTCCACGAGGAGTGCGTTTATCGCGGAAGGCTTCTTTCCCGCCGCCAGCACCTCTATAACAGTTGCGCTCTTCCGTTTTATATCATCGGTCAGACCCGATTCCTCCAGGAATCTTGCCGCCATATCGACGTCGGGAGATTCTATCTCTATCCACGGCTGCCCGGTGGAGAGCTCCGCCGGCGAGCCCGATGCGACGATCTCCCCCCTGTTGATTATTGTGACGTGGTCACAGATCTGCGACACCTCCTCCATCCTGTGGGACGAAAGCAGGACCGTCCTCCCCTCCTCCCATGCGAGGCGCGGAAGCAGTTTTCTCATGTCGGCGATCCCCGCCGGATCGAGTCCATTGGTCGGTTCGTCGAGGAGCAGGATCTCCGGATCGCCGAGCAGCGCTGCGGCAATTCCGAGTCGCCTCTTCATCCCCCACGAGTAGCCCCCTACCTTTCTGCCACCCGCTCCACCGAGATCGACCATGTCGAGGAGCCGGCCGGCGCGGTTCTGGTCGTCCCGGCCCATCCACCTGTTGAAGACGGACAGGTTTTCCCTTCCAGTCAGGTAGGGATAGTATGCAGGCTGGTCAAAGAGGATGCCGAGCCTCGATACGGCCTTTGCCGTCTCGGCTCTCACATCGATATTGCCGATCAGTATCCTGCCGCTTGTTGGCCGGAGAAGCCCGCCGATCAGCTTGAACGTCGTCGTCTTCCCCGCGCCGTTGGGGCCGAGGAACCCGTATACGCCGGGCCTGTCGAGCACGATATCGATGCCCTTGAGAGCATGTACCCGGCCGAACCGCTTCTCGAGCTTCTCTACCCTGAGCATCGCTGTCGTATTATCTGCCATTGTTGACAACCTTTACTTCTCTCTGTGCGGTCAGAACGATTTCTCGAATCTCAGAATCGCCCTCGGCTCGAACTTGTCCCTGTCGAGGTCCTGGGCGATGTAAAACCCGACATACGGCAGGAACGACTGTCCGGTCACCCCGATGCCGACCGTTTTTTTCCACTCCTCGAACGGCGTGCCGAGAAACCCTAACGGCGACTTCTTGTTCTCCGCATCGGCGAGAAGGCCGATGTCGGAGAAGACAAGCAGGTCCCAGTATGTGAACAGCGACCTGATCCCCCAGACATCGGGAAGCCTCGTGCGCGCCTCGATCGTGAAGAGCGCCAGCCTGTCCCCTTTCTCGACGGGGAACGGTATGTCGCGTGCTCCCCTGACCCCGGCGTATCCTCCCAGGGTGCGGGTGAGCTGGCCGGGAACCGGGCTGAATGTCGAGAAGAGCTTTCCCCTCAGGTCGATCCGCGATGAGCGGCCTATATACTGGTATCTCGCCATGTCGATATCGAACGCTTCGTACGAGAAATCGGCTGAGCCCGCGTTGAATCCCTTCTCGAACCAGAGGTCGAACCGCCAGGCGTTTTTGCGCCATCCTTCATCCTCACGAGAATCGTACCCGAATCTCAGGTCGAGCGCCAGTCTCTCGCCGTCGTCGATTCCCGGATTCTCGCGGTAACGCCTCGTGTTTCTGAGCAGTGATGATATTCTCATCGCCTCGAGCGATACGTCTTCCTGCAGCGAGAGGAACCCGGCAAGGGTCACGTACTCGGAGACCTTCCACGACAGTCCTATCTCGCCTCCCCTGCGCTCCCAGTAGTCGAGGAAATCGTCGGCCGTCATAACGACTATGAAACCGTTCTCGAGCCGCTCGATCTGCCAGGTATCGTTCGATTCGGTCCTCTTGAAGCCGGCGAGTTCGAGTCTCAGGTCGTCGCCTGCCAGGGGAATCGATATGCCTATGTCGAAACCGAGGAAACCGCCCGAATCCTTCCTGATCGGCAGGTGGAGCAGCGCGTGCCCCTTCGTGTATGGCTTCCTGTGCCTGTCGTTCTCACGCGCAAATCCGAGTCGGATCATCTCGTAGTCGACCCGCGTCGGTCTGCCCGGCCTCAAGGCCGGCTTCGTCCTGACCGCCCTCGGGTCCTCTTTTTTAACGAAAGAGACATCTCCCGAGTCCTCGTATTTTTCATCGTCGAGACAACACTCGCAGCGGTAGTACTCGATGCCTCCCTCGATCTTCGCTTCGCGTGATAAGTAGTCGGAGCCGTTTACTACGAACGCCTTTCCCTTGATGACGGCAGTGCCGGTCAGGATCAGATCGCCGTTTATCATCCATGCGTCCCCATTGAGGACTCCGCCGCTCTGTATGTCGAGCGAGCCCTTTATCACGACGACAGGCCCGGCGACCGTATCACCCGCCGCAATCATAAGCCCGCCGTAGTGGACCTCCCTCGACGGGAGATCGACCATCGCCGTGAGGTCCAGCGGCTTCACCTTCTCGCACTCCCT
>JAUWMD010000054.1 GCA_030613345.1 Candidatus Krumholzibacteriota bacterium | reverse complement strand
CTTCACCCTGTTGCCGATGAAATTGTCGTCGACGAAGAAGACTCCTCCGCGCCACCCGCGCTGATAGAGCTCTTCCATCTCGCCGATCAGGCTGTCCGCGCTCTTCGTCCTGACCTTTCGTCCGAAGAGGACCGAGATATCGCAGAACTCGCAGTCGAAGGGACAGCCCCTCGAGTACTGCACGCTCATCATCATGTAATCTTTCATCCTTATCAGGTCCCAGTCGGGTATCGGGGTCAGCGCCAGAGCGGGACGTTCCCCGGGGAGATAGATCGGTTTCGGCTCTCCTCGCTCTAGATCGGCGAGAAACAGCGGAAGAGTGATCTCTGCCTCGCCAAGCACAAAATGATCGATGCCGTCGAACTCATCGTACGAAGCTGTAAAGAGGGGACCGCCCGCGACGATCTTTTTCCCGTGCTTTCTGCACCGGTGGATGATCTCGACAACCGAATCCCTGTGTATCGACATCGCCCCGATGAAAACGAGATCGGCCCATTCGAGGTCCCTGTCTTTGAGTTTTTTGACGGAAAGGTCCACGAGGCGCCGTTCCCATCCTTCGGGGAGGAGCGATGATACGGTCAGAAGGCCCAGGGGTGGCTGCCAGGATTTCTTGTTAATGAACTTCAGCGCGTGGATGAAGCTCCAGAAGGTGTTGGGGAAATCGGGCGCTACGAGTAATATCTTCAACGGAGGTCTCCCTTGCCTGTTAATTTTCAGTCAGAATATAACACCCCTCGGCAATATTGCCAGTTATTGTTCGGAAACGGCAGGTAACTCCTGTAAAAGCAGCTCGTTACTTCCTCCTGATCCCGATGAACTGCACCTGGAAGCGCATCGTCCAGTCCGGAAAGGGGAGCGTCTCGGGGTGAATAACGTTGTAGAACGCCTGGACCTCGAAGCTCATCCCGTTCCCGCCGACGAGCCAGATCTTTCCGATCCCGCCGCCGACGGGTACGAGCCATTGCTCGCCTTCTGAGGCATTCCAGTCAGCCACGATGGTCGGGGAGCTCACCAGCATCCACCTGCGCCCCAGGTGATAGCGGAAGAAAGCGTCGATCTGCATCTTGTTGACATCAGGCCGGTCGGCGTCGCCGGCGAACGACCAGAGATTGAACGCCATTAATCCCGCGAGCCAGCGTTTACGCTGAGACGCAAGCACGAGAGAGACACCGGCGGACCATTTTCCGCTTCCCAGCATCCTGTCGGTCGCCGTCGGGAAAGAGATTGCCGGGCCTGCCCCCCAGATATACCTTCCGAACCGGTTCGGGGAGAAGAATCCGGCGATCACGATATCGCCGAGCCCGAACACTCCTCCCGTCGGCTTTGTGATATCCGGCTTATAGATCAGGGGGATTATAGTGCGGCTCCTGATCTTGTATAACCTGCCCGCCTGGAAAGCGAGGCGGACCGGCTGGATCTTGATGACGTGCATCGTCCTGTCATGATCGCCGATCCCGAACATCACGTTGTCCTGGACGGGAAGGTTGATGACGGAAGTCACCGGGTTCCCCGCGTCCTTTACCATCCGATCGTCATCGGCATCCTCTTCCTGCCCGCGGCAGGCAGAGGCAGCAACGAGGATGAGAGCGATAAGCCCGATGGCTCCAGATACTGTCTTTCGCGACATCTTCAACATGGTTTTCCCAGTATACGGCTGCACCCCGATAATGGCATACCAGAATGATGATTCTTATCAATTAAAAAAGTACAGTATGCTTGTAAAACCATACTGAATGCTGTATAATGCAGCGAAAGTTGATACCGCAGAACACACGGATTGCATGTGAGGACATACGGGGAGGGAATAATCTCTATCAAGGAATGGAGGGGTTTCATGAGAACTCTTACAGCAACATTTATCGTGATTATGCTGATGTCTTCGGCAACGTACGCCCAGGCACCGGATATTACCGGCCACACCGTGATCAGCATGGGAAGTGTGGACTTCGTTTTCTCGGACCAGATGGATCGTGGGTCTGTAGAGGCACCAGCCAACATGGAACTATATCCTGCCGGCAGCCCGGGTGAATCCCTGGAAACCTGGACAGTCAACCTGGACTCCGACGGAGTCACAATGCATCTCTATCTGATCGACCCGATGATCGATGGTGTTTCCTATATCCTGGCCCTCGACGGGGTCATGAATTCGTCCTACGTCCAGGTGCCTGAAGGATTCGAATACACCTTTGCGGCAACGGACCTCGTTCCTCCAGCCCTTCTTTCCGTTTCATTCCTCGCTCCCGACCTGATCGACCTCAGGTTCACCGAGGATATTGTCGAGTCGGAGGGAGAGAACATATCCAACTACAGCCTCTTTGAGACCTCCACACCGGCGAACTCGATCGGATTCAGCGGCGCGAGGATGAGAGGAATATACGACCGCGTCAACCTCGAGCTCGACCAGGACCTTATCCCCGGCATGGAATACACGATCACGGCGGCGGGCCTGCACGACCTCGTCGGCAACCCGCTACCCGGGGGCAGCGAACTGGTATTCACATATACCGGCGCGAACAGCCGTTCCATGATGGGCCTCTATGCCGACTTCGAACGACGCAGCACCGCGGTGAGCGGTACCGGTGAATATTCATTCGACATGTGGTTCTGGATCAAACCAAGAGAGGCGGGGGCATTTGGAGCCGCCTTTAAAATCGACTATCCTTCAAATGTCATCCCGCATCTCGAGGAACTAAATCCCGCTTTTGACACCTCTCCTGCCGGAGATATCTATAACGGCGTCGGCGTAATATTCGATCAGTGCTGTACCGATTGGACGTGGATATACAGACAGACGGTGACCGTGACAGACGGACAACCCTCACTTGTTTCGATTTATCCATGGGAGGACCCATACAGGAAAAATTCGTTTATTTTTTCGTGTGTCGGGGGTAGAACGATGATTCCGATGGGCATCACATCCAACATCGAGATCAACGCCCCGGACGCAAGGCCCCTGGCGGTCGCCGCATCTTTTTCGGGCCATACGATAATCGACATCTCCTTCAACATACCGATGGATCCAACGTCGGCGGAGACAATATCGAACTACGAGATATTCGAGACCGCATCGCCGGGAAATGTCGTATCGATCGCGTCGGCGACGCTTCAGGCCGACGAACGGACCGTACGCCTCGTCTCCTCGGCCGACCTGCCGGCAGGCATGGAGTACACCGCGCGGTTGACCGGAATAGAGAGCGCTGTGGGCACCCCTATCTATCCCGGTAGCGAGATCATGTTCAGCGCCGTTGACGAGGAGCGCCCGTACCTCGTTTCCGCGGCGAGAACGGGCCAGCTTGCCGTCGATATCGTCTTCAACGAACCCGTTGACCCTGGTACGGCGAATTCGGTCCTCAACTATGATATCGTCAAGACCGCAGACCACGATTCCCACATCGAGCTCAGTTCCGCATCGCTCCAGGAGGACGGCTCCGTGGTAAGACTGACCCTGAACAGTCAGATGGAAGACGGCACGCTCTATACGGTCTTTGCAAGTAACGTGGAGGACCTCTGCGGCAACATGATGCACTACCTGGGATCGGCGGAATTCACGGCCGACGACATCTATCCCCCTTCGATACTCTCGATAAGCTCCATCCCGGGCAATATCATCAGGGTCCAGTTCAACGAGGCCGTTGATTCTGCTACCGCCGTCTACCTCGATAACTACACGTTGCAAGCCGGTACGAGCGGTTCCTCCATTTTTGCTTCGATTGTCTGGGGAGGAAGCCATGTGATCGTCACCAAAATCAGCCCCTTTGACTTCGGTGGCGGGTACAGCCTGATGATCGGAAATATCGAGGATGAATCGGGCAACGCCGTCCCTGAATGGGAAACGACCACGTTCCATTACACTCCCGAGACACCCGAACCTCAGATCGGACTGTGGTTTGATCCAGAAAGATCCTTGAATTCCAAAAGGGTATATCCGTTCGAGACCTTCGAGTTCTATGTATGGTGCAAGCCGGGTCCCAACGGCATCATGGGGCTTGAATACGCACTCGAGAACACATCGCTGCAGAACTTGGAATACTACATCCTCGGCGTCGATTTCGATCCGGATTATTCGATTTCAGTGGGCAACAGCTTCTCCGGAATTTCTATCGCGCTGTACGAATGTAAGAACGACTGGTTCTGGATGACGAAGTATAGCTGTGTCCTGATAGATGGAAGGGGGTACATCGACCTGATCCCCCACCCCATTGGTGGAGGACCGCAGGCAGCTCTCTGCAATACTCAGCGCTCTATTGTTCAATTCGAGACGACAAGCAGGCTGTTTGTCAACGAATGGCTGATCGGCACGCTGCTCCAGAGTTCGTCGGCTGAATACAACGGGATCGGGATCGAGGTGAACTGGGTAATGCAGGAAATGGATGAAAACCTCGATTTCATCGTCAGCAGGAAAAAGACGGGAGAGACCCGTTTCTTCACTCTGGCGTCACCATCAATAGTCAGCGACGGTATGAGTTACAGCTTCGTCGACGATGATATCGAAAACGGCGATTCATACATCTACAGGGTCGAATACACTGACGGCGAAGAGTTGCATGTCCTGTTTGAAACCGATCAGATCAGCACGCCGTCGCTTCCTTTGACGCTCCAGCAGAACCGGCCGAATCCATTCAATCCATCGACGAGCATCGGATACTACCTGCCCGTGAGCTGCAATGTAAGGCTCGAGATCTACAACGCTTCGGGCAGGTCCGTGAAGGTTCTGCAGGATGGAGTGCAGGGGGCCGGGGACTACAGTATCGACTGGAACGGAACCAGTTCCACCGGCAGTCAGGTCAGTTCCGGGGTCTACTTCTACCGCCTGACCGCCGGCAAGGAGATGATTTCGAAGAAGATGGTCCTTTTGAGATGATCTTCACCGGCATAAAACCGGCCGACTGATAAAAGGGCCTGGATTTATATCCGGGCCCTTCTTTGTCACAGTGATCGATCCGATTCACGGATACTGTTTCTATTTCTCTTTCGCCCAGATTCCGAGACCCTTGTCGCGCGCCTCTTTCTCCAGTTCGAGGTAGTGCTTGAGTTCGTCCGGCAGGTATTCCGTATCGACCCTCGCGTAACCCTTCTTCAGCAGCAGTTCGTTGAAGCTCGTCTCCATCCCCTTGCCGTAATAGATCTGGACGAACGGCCGTTCGTCATCATCACGTACGATCCCCGCCGCCGTATTGTCGGTGGTCCAGGTGAAGATCTTGACCTTTTTCCCTTCGAGCTGCCTCTTGGTAAAATCGTAGATCCTGTATCCCATGATCTCGTTGCGGGGAGGCACAGTTATCCCGGTGAGCCGGGCGACGAATGTCTCCCCGATCCGGACGAGATCCCCGCTGAGGACTTCATCGATCGTCCTCGTGTTGCCCAGTGCCGGATCCGCGACACCGAGCGCAACCAGAGCTATCACGACGGCCAGAATCAGATTCGTCTTTGACATGACCATCTCCCTCCTGTCTGTGTGCATTTCGCCTTCTCGCCGATCGATTTCATTCCGGCTTGCCCTTTCGTCTCGGTCGCCGCCTGACCATCTCGAGCCGTTCTCTCTCCGAGTCAGAGTAAAATGAAAGAGACTTTTTTAGCAAGGCACTGAGCTCTTTCAGAAAGGGATACCTCGGATCCAATTCGAAGATTTTCGTTCTCCCTGCTTTCCGGCTGTAGAGCACACCGCCTGCCTCCAGCCTGTCGAGCTGATTTTGGATAGGAGCGAGACCGGTATGGAAGAAGCGTGATATCTGCCTGGCGTACCCTTCACCGTTGACAGCGAGGAAAACGAGAACCCTCTCCCTGTTCTTCGAGCCCAAAAGCGGTTCGAGCATGGCGGTGACCTCCTGATTAGGTCATATGACACAATACTAAGGTCATTATGCCGCGCCAGGACTTCTTCTTCAAGATGTCTTTGTTTCGTTTCGATCAAGGGGAATGCCGCCCGAAGCC
Source organism: Candidatus Krumholzibacteriota bacterium (assembly GCA_030613345.1). Taxonomy (GTDB): domain Bacteria; phylum Krumholzibacteriota; class Krumholzibacteriia; order Krumholzibacteriales; family Krumholzibacteriaceae; genus JAUWCL01. The sequence goes on along the minus strand of JAUWMD010000054.1, from coordinate 5,708 downwards.
TTGAATACCACATAAAGCTTAATAAAATCAGTGCACTTTCACGATCTTTCGCTTCAGGGAGAACGATCCCAGGTTCAGCTTGCAGAAATATACACCCGAGGGAACAATCCGCCCCCTGGAATCCCTGCCGTACCAGACGAAGCGGTTACTACCCTCGCGAATCGGTCCGGAGTAAATGTCACAAACCTTCCGGCCGGCTGCATCGAATATCACCAGCTCCGCATTCCGGCCCGCAGGAAGTGAAAAGCTGATCTCCGTCTGGGTGGTAAATGGATTCGGGGTGTTTGAGAGAGGAATGATGCTCGGCATCGGATCGCTTGCTTGCGTGGTACTCACCCCGATAACATCGACCAGCTTGAGCACATCCAGCCGTGCGTACAGATCCGGCCGGTCGGTCGAGAAGCTCCCGTGCTTCATGAAGTGATCGCTGTAGTAACTCACCAAGGTGCTTTTCCCACCTATGGGGTCTACGATCTCCATAGAACCCATGTTGATACTTTCCCCGCACACGAGGCACTCGTAGATCCCGTAGGTGAGATGGTGGATAACGTATGTCTGGTCCGGCAGGGGGCCGACCGGGAGTCCTTCTATGACCTCGTGCAGAAAGAAGGCAAGGTCGGGGCCGTCCTTTACCCCATCGCCATCCGTATCGGGGTTATTCGTCAGGAAATACATCTGTTCTTCCTCGGCGTCCGTGAGCCCGTCACTGTCGCTGTCCCCCTCGACGAGCAGCTGGTGGCTGTGGCCCGAGCCGAAAACGAGCGTTGAAATAACGGATGGCAGAGCGCGGTCGGCGGGGTGGACGTCGCCTTCATATACCAGGCCGCCATGAGCCATATAATGCAGGGTGATATATGGCAGCTCCAGCGAGAGATCCTCGAGCGGGTTCACCACCTCGACCCAACCCATGTTCATGACGTGGCCGCACCTGGTACAGGTCTCGATCCCCTTTTGCATGTGCTCGATAAGGTAGGGGCCATCGCTGCGTACTTCCCGGGGAAGATTGCCAAGCGCCGCAGTGAGCTCCTCTGCGATCTGGAATCCGTCCTCGACCGAATCATTGTCCGTGTCGGGAAGGACAGGATCGGTCGACAGGAGCGGTTCTTCGTTGTTTTCGAGGCGGTCTGAATCCTCATCCTCATGGACGTATCCATCGATGATGTGGGATAGATCGTACGGAAAGAGGATCGCCTTGATCCTGGCGATGTCGACCCTGCCGTCGTGTATGCTGCCGTCGTAGGCCAGGCCGCCGTGTTCGAGGTAGTGAAGCCCGATGTAGGGGATATCGACTTCCCGATTTCTCACCGGATGGATAATCCGGATAAAGCCCATATCTATCCATTCGCCGCAGACGGCACACTGCTCGACACCATCCATCTGGTACTCCTCGACATAGGGACCGTCCGGTATCGGTGTCCGGGGCAGCGCGCCAATAAGTGTATAGAGAGCGAGGCTCTCATCGATACCATCCAGGATTCCGTTGGCGTCTGTGTCGCTCATCGCCGGGCTTCTGCCCAGCAGGATCTCTTCCATGTATGACAACCCGTCTCCATCCTGGTCGTCGGGCGAGCCCAGGACATGGGGATCGATATCCAGCGTCCCTGCGAATCCCGGCAGGACGGCGAGAGCCGCAAGAGAGGCCGCCCAGGGAAGTGCCCGGCGAAACGTGTGATGCCATATGTTTTTCTGATCTGATGTGAGCCATTCGCGCATTGTCCCCTCCGGCACTACGCCGCCGAACGCATGAACGCACTCACGGTAAATACCCTGGTATTCCCGCAGGAGGGACCGTGTAGCCTGACAGCCGGGACAGGCCCAGTGGAAAAGAATGCGCTGCTCGTCCTGATCCAGCCCGTTCGGCACGTACTGCTTCCTGATGAACTGCTCGACGCAGCAAGAGGGATATCCGAAAAACCACCCTTCGAGCTTTACCACGGAAGGTGTCGCCTTGAGTCGTTTCCCCTCGCATTTTGAACGATAAGTTTCGACGTACCGCGCATTCATGGAGAATACAGAGCGGGGCACACCCTTCCCCAGGAGGGTGTATCTCCTTACAGGTTCGACTTCGAGTCCCAGCAGGTTCAGTGTGGAAATCTGAACTGGTGAGAGTTCTCCCTCCCAGCGGCTGAGCGGCTTCAGGTGATAGCGTGTGAGCAGAGCCAGGTAGGCGAGTTCAAACGGGAGCTGCTTGATATCCGGCATGTCGCCCATGTTCCTCCTCCTTGTATATTACCTCGCACCTCAAAGGTAATCATAATTCGTGAGGTGTCAATCCGTCAGACAGGGGGACCACTTGTCAAACGATTCGATAATGCGTATACTCGCGTCCGTTCACTCGGAAAGGAGAATGCAATGACGAAGATCGGCATCATCATCTGCGGACGATACAAGAATTGCGGAGGAGGCAAGTGCCTTCGCTCCATGCGCGAGCGAGTGGGAGGATTCGCCCTCTATCCGGAGGACACGGAGCTCGAGCTCGTCGGTTATTCATTCTGCGGCGACTGTCCGGGGGGAAACGTGGAGTACGTCCCCGACGAAATGATCAGGAACGGGGCCGAGGCGATCCACCTTGCCACCGGCCTCGTCGTGGGATATCCCCCATGTCCCCGCATCGGCCACTTCAAGGAATTCATCGAATCACGCTACGGGATACCCGTTGTCATCGGCACCCATCCGATTCCGATGAAGTACATGAAGGTGCACGAGCATCTCTCGTTCTGGAAAAACATGAAGATGGACAAGATGGCCGGCCACCTGATGAACGAGGATCCCGCCGTCATGGAAGCGTACGATTGAGCTGATCCCGGCCCCTGTCCCGCCTGCCCATGAAAAGAGGGAAGGAGTTTACAGCCCATCGGATCTGTGCTATCAAAATGATAATTCATCCACTCATTTAACAAGGAGAGTAGTCTTGAAGACTCTGCTGTTTCTCTTGCTGATCTTCCTCGTAGCATTTCCTTCCTGCGAGGGTGACCAGGGACCAACAGGACCTGAAGGACCCGAAGGCCCCGATGGGGCGGCCGGATCAGGCATCGGGTTCACCAACGATCCTTCAGTCGGTTTCAGCTGGGGCCACTCTTTCGTGGAAGCGGCGAGCGTGACGTTTGAGATCACGGAAGAGGAGAGCACCGTTATCTTCATCGCGACAGAGAGCGTCTGGGGAACTGGCGCCGCATGCAAATTCGTCGTAAGACTGGTTTTTGACGGAACCGCCGACGATAATACACTGATTATGGTCGACAATCCGGTCACGACCTCGGGCAATAACGGAGCTTCGGTCTCGACCTCGGCGATGAAGGTCCTCAGTCAGGGGACTCATACGGTGGCTCTGGAAAGATCCGGATGCAGCCTTGACAAGCATCCGCATTTAAACGTCATCGTGCTCGGCAATTGACGTTGCGGCGGACATAGACAACAGACGTCACAGAGGACCATAGTCTGGCGCTCAGCTGCGATCGAGTTCATCGAGCCGCTTCTCAAAGGCCTCTTTCTGCTCGTGGTATAAGGCAGAGCCGGTTTCGAGCCGCGCGAAACCGGATTCTATATCATTTTCGCAGGCGTGGATCCTCTTCGACAGGTCCGCTATCTTCATGTTGTCGCCGCTTCTCGAGGCCTCTTCCATCTCGTGGTGAAGCTTCTCGAGCTCCTTCTCGGCCTTCACGATCGCCGTTTCCGTCTCCTCGATCTTTCTCTCCAGGGGCCTGAGCGCCTTCGATCTTTCGCGGACAAGCTCGGTGCGAAGCCGCTTGAGCTCTTTCCTGTCCGCTTTCTTTCCAGCCGTTTTCATATCCGTCCCGGCGGCGGCATCCCTCTCGCTCTCCCAACCCCTCTTCTCGAGGAATTCCTGATATCCCCCCTCGAAGACGAAGGCCCTTCCGTCCTGAAAGACGATGAGCCTCTCCGCAAGACCGTGAAGAAGCATCTCGTTATGCGTCACCATGAGGACGGCCCCCTCGAATTCGTTTATCGCCTCGAGAAGGGCGTCGCACGCTTCCATGTCGAGCTGGTTGGTCGGCTCGTCGAGAAGCAAAAAGCTCACCGGCGTGGCGATGGTCTTTCCGAGCAGGACCCTGTTCTTTTCCCCGCCAGAGAGGATCTTTATCCTCTTGAGGGCGGAGTCGCCCTCGAACATCATCATCCCGCAGATATTTCTGGCTCTCTGGTGATCGACGTCCGGGTCGGAGCTCATGATCTCCTCCAGAACGGTCCTGTCGTCCTCCAGGCTGTTTACGTTTGCCTGCTCGTAATATGCGCTTCTGACCGTCGTGTTGAGCGACACCTCGCCCGATCGAGGTTCCAGCCTGCCGGCCAGCGTCTTTAGGAGTGTTGGCTTCCCCTTGCCGTTCTCGCCGACGACGCAGACCCTGTCGTACGGCCCGATCGAGAAGGAAAGATCGGAAAAGAGCGGCCTGCCGGGCTCATATCCGAAAGAGATCTCACTGACATTCATGACCGGCTTGCCGTTGAACGGGCTCGACCTGAAGGAGAAATCGAGGTCCTTCGTCTTTTCGAGCTTCTCGAGCTTCTTCTGCTTCTCCAGCGTCTTGATCCTCGACTGGACGAGGCCACCGAGCCGCGCCTTGGCCCTGAAGCGCCTTATGAACTCCTCGGATTTCTTTCTCTTCTTCTCGTCGTTGATCCTGGTCTTCTCATAGACCTCTTCCTCCATGGCGAACTGGGAGTAGAGCTTGCCCGTATCCCCGCTAATCTTGCGGAGCGTCTTCCTGTAGATCCCCATCGTGTGGGTGACCACGTGGTCCATGAAGCTCCTGTCGTGGGTTATCAGGACCAGCTCTCCCTGCCGGCCGTTGAGGTATCTCGTCAGCCATCTGATCGAGGTTATATCGAGGTAGTTGTTAGGCTCGTCGAGCAGCAGCAGGTCGATATTTTTCACGAGGATCTTGGCGAGGTTCAATCTGACCTGGAATCCGCCGGATAGCTCGAAGGGGTCCTTTTCCAGGTCCGGCGCCCTGAAACCGAGCCCTGAGAGGACCTTCTCGACCTTCCACGACTGGTCGCTCTCTTCACGGGGCAGCCCACGGCACCCCTCCTCCAGAACGGTGGCGCAGCTGAACTCCGGTTCCTGACTGACGAGGCCGATCGAGTACCCCTTCGGTATGATAATATTCCCGGAATCGGCCTCTTCCTCGCCCATGATAAGGCGCAGCAGCGTCGTTTTGCCGTGACCGTTCCTGCCTACCAGACCGAGCCGTTCCCTGGCGTTCAGCCTGAACCCGGCGTTTCTGAAAAGCTCCTGGCTGCCGTAGCTCTTCGATATGTTCTCGACGATAATCACTTCAGTTTCACCTTGTCACCTGATCAGGCAATCGATTGTACATGGAATCAGCCTGACTATCACGGGAATAGAGGAGCGGCTCACCAGGCTGGAGTATAACCATAAACCTGGACCAGTTCCAGTGGGGAAGGTCCGTTATTCCTCCACTCCAATAAAAAGCCCCGCCTGACAAGCAGGGATAGGTTATTCGACCAGGATCGAATCGTCCGGCACGAAGACCCACTTAAATTCGTTCGAACCGCCAGTGATCACCAGCTCCCGGGTCACCCATTAATTACTTTTTCTCAAAAGAGACACGTACTAGCGCAGCAGCACCATCTTCCTCGTCTGCACGAAATCCCCCGCGATGAGGCGGTAGAAGTAGATACCGCTGGAAACTGGCTTTCCCCGGTTATCCTTCGCAGCCCAGTCG
>JAUWMD010000092.1 GCA_030613345.1 Candidatus Krumholzibacteriota bacterium | reverse complement strand
AGACGTATCGGGGCGGCCATGAAGGAAAGCATCAAAGGCTACTTCATGTATTCCGAGGAATACACGGACAGCGTTGACTATCTCGAAGGGGAGGGGAAAGAGATAATCGGAAGCATGTTCTCTCACGCCCGTGCTGCTTTTCCGCATCTCGTCGAAGAACTCGAGGGGATGGCTGAATCGCTCGAGATCCCATTGATTAATCTATTTGCATTCAACTGCAGGTCCGAGATCAAGATGCTCAAGGATCCACCGGGCTGTTCGACGATCGCTCTCAAAGAAAGGGACAGGCTGATACTGGTCCATAACGAGGACGGGAACGATCTCAACATAGGCAGGATGTTCCTCGTCAGGATCACGCCTCCAAGCGGCATGACCTTTCTTGCCTTCGTCTATCCGGGCCTTCTTCCGGGAAACGGTCCCGGGGTGAACCGGAACGGCATCGTCGAGACGACGAACTACATCCAGCCGAGGAAGGTCGCCGACGGAATCCCCCGATATTTCATAAGCCGGGCCATACTCGAGGCGGAGAATCTCGAAGAGGCCGTCTCGCTGGCGACAATGAAGGGCAGGGCCTTTCCGTTCCACCACAACCTCGTATCTCTCGGCGAGAGACGTATCCTTTCCGTGGAGACCGCCGCCTGGCCGGAGCATAAGCATGACATTCTGGAGGTCGAGGGATTCTATATCCACACCAACCATTTCCTTCATCCCGCCATGGTAGAGGGCGAAGAATCGGGGAAGCGGCCCTACGACGTTCCCTACATCTCATCGACGACACGGATGGAAGTTCTCACCCGGGCGGTCGAGAGTGGGGGGAAGCCTTCGGACGTCAAAGGGATAATCGAGCTTCTGTCGCTACATGAAGGGCGACCCTACAGCCCCTGCCGCCATCCGGAAGGGGACGTGCACGGCGTTACGCTTGGGACGGCTGTCTTCCAGTCGCCGGGAAAGAGTATGACCCTGTTTCACGGGAATCCGTGCTTGAGACTCGAGAAAAAACATGAAATATAAAATATCCCAGGAAATCCAGCTCATAGATTTTACTGGAAGTTTTAGTAGTTAAAGAATTCAGGCATGAAAAGAAAGGGAACCGATAGTGCGGAAACAGAAACGTTCGTTTGTGTGCAGTGTAGTTTTCGTCGCAATAGCCGCTCTGGCATCAGGAGCATTGTATGCGCCGTGTCACGCGCAGGATTCGGAGGAAGATCTGGCCAAGAAGGCCCAGAATCCGATCGCGAACATGATCAGCCTCCCCTTGCAGAACAATACGAGTTTTAACATCGGGCCGTACAATCGTACGGCAAACGTCCTCAATATCCAGCCTGTAGCACCCTTCTACGAGGGCCGTCTTATCACGAGGACCATCCTGCCCATCGTGACGCAGCCGGACATCCTCTCAGAGAGCGGCAGCACGACTGGGCTGGGCGACCTGAATATCACCGCTTTCTACGTCCCGAAATCCGGGGAGACCATGTTCGGACTAGGACCGATACTCGTCTTTCCTACCGGCGGGGATGAAACGGGCGCTCAGAAGTGGAGCGCCGGTCCATCACTGGTCCTGATCACGACACCCGGTCCCTGGGTGTTGGGAGCGCTGTTGAACAATGTCTGGTCATACGCAGGCGATGACAATACATCTGACGTGAACCAGATGCTCTTCCAGTATTTTATAAACTATAACTTCCCCGGATTCTATCTCACCTCGGCGCCGATAATCACGGCGAACTGGGAAGCCCAGGACGGTCAGGAATGGACAGTGCCGCTGGGCATAGGTATCGGGAAGCTCTTCAAGCCGGGGAAGATTCCGCTTAACTGCACGGCGCAGTATTACTACAACGTCATCACGCCAGACTACGGACCGGACTGGTCGCTGCGCCTGCAGGTGCAGATGCTCTTCCCCAAGGGGTAATAATGCAGGATTCCGCTCCGCCGGGGGCGTGTAATCAGACTGGAGATGAAATAGAGATACGCTGTGTATATTACACAGCGTATCTTCTTGATAAGAATGATTCCGAAGTATATATTGTTGACTGATTAACGATTTTCCTGCAGGAGGTTTCAAAATGCAGATAGATCTGAAAAAGGAACAGCGGGCCTCTCTCGCCAGGCCGAGGCACAGATATTCCCTTGCGGCGAAATTATTCTTTCTCATGATGGATCTTGTCACGGGGAGGAAGACTACCCAGGCGAAGGCCAAGCTGATCGAGATGCTTGCCAGTATCCCGTACAGGTCGTGGGAGATCCGCCAGTACACTCGCCTGACGCGGATGTACAAGGACAGGGACAAGGTTGCTCTTGCCGAAGGCATAATGGAGTGGGGGAGAGAGGCGCAGGACAACGAGTACTGGCACCTCGTTGTTATCAACGAGAAGATGAAGGAAGACGGCGTCAGGGATCCGTGGTATCTCTTTCCACTGATCCCCTGCTTCATGGTCACCGGCTATGTGATAATGACGCGTATCATGGTGGTCCTCAACATCCGCAGGGCGTTCCTCTTCAACGCCGAGGTCGAGGATCACGCCGCGCATGTCTACGCGAAATTCGTCGAGGATAACCCCGGGCTTGAGGACCAGCGGGTGGATAATCCGCTCGTTGGGGAATACGGTGATTTCGAGAGCTGGGCCGATGTCTTCAGGAGGATCGGGCTGGACGAGCGCGATCATATGAACAACAGTTTCGTGCTCTGCGGGAAACCGGAGCATGTCGTAAAATACGAAGGGATGCCTGACCTGCCGCGTGTCTGATGAAGTCAGGGGCTGATGATCCTGATCTCCGAAGTCATGTCCGCCGACTGTCTGTAAACAGCGCTGACTCCGCAGTAGCGTTCCTCCGAAAGGCTGACCGCTTTCTCCAGTTTGTCCATAGGGAGATTGTCGCCCGTGAACTCATAAATGACATGTATCCGGTTATAATATCGTGGATGTTCCCCCGTGAGCTCGCCTTCGACCTTTACATGAAAATCGTCCACCTCGACTCTCATCTTTCTGAGGATCGATATGACATCCATACCGGTGCATCCACCGAGGGCCACAAGCATCAAGGGCTTGGGGCGAGGTCCCTTGTCCTCACCTCCGACGCTTTCATCCGCGTCGATGATCATGCTGTGCCCGTTGACGCTTGTGCTGAATCGCATCTTCTCATCCCAGGCTAAGTCGATCGTCGTATCAGCCATATGTCAGTCCTCCGGTTTGCGGTTCAACAGTTCTTCCCTGACCATCTTTTAATATCATATATCATACATCGTTGTCCATTTTCCGGTAGAACCTGGAGAGGGTGGCGGCTACATTGAAGACATGAGATCACCAGTTGCAGGCCTTCCCGGTGAAGATGAGATGTACAGGGCTCTCAGTGAGAGCGACAACACATATGACGGGATATTCATAGCGGCGATAAAGACAACGGGGATATTCTGCCGCCCGTCATGCCCCGCCAGGACGCCGCTGCGCAGGAACGTGGAGTTCTTTCCATCGGCGGATTTTGCGCTCTCTGCTGGATACAGGCCGTGCAAGCGCTGCAGGCCTCTTGCGCCGGCGGGAGACGCACCGGCCTGGCTCAGGTCGTTGCTCGATATGGTCGAGGAAGATCCGGCGGCGAGGATCACCGACGCCGATCTCCGCTCGATGAAGTACGATCCTGTGAGGGTGAGACGCTGGTTCAAGAAGCATCACGGGATGACCTTCCAGGCATACCTCCGGGCGCGCCGGCTCGGACTGGCTATAGGGAGGATACGGCACGGGGAGGACCAGGCCCGGACGGCCTTCGGTCACGGCTACGAATCTCTCAGTGGATTCAGGGAGGCTTTCGGCAGGATATTCAATATCACACCGGGCAGGAGCTCGGGAGCCGTAAACATGTACATCAACAGGATACTCACCCCGCTCGGACCGATGGTGGCGGGGGCCACTGACGAAGGGCTCTGCCTGCTCGAATTCGCCGACCGGCGGATGCTGGAGACCCAGCTCAGGACGCTCAGGAGGAGGATGAACTGTACCATTACGCCCGGCAGAAACGAGCATCTGGACAGAATCGATGAGGAACTCATGGAATATTTCAATGGCTCGCTAAGGGAATTCAAGGTGGAAATAGTCGTCCCCGGCACGGAATTCCAGAAGCAGGTCTGGAGCGGGCTCCGCTGCATACCGTACGGCAGGACCCTTTCGTATGAACAGCTGGCCGGGGATATAAACCGCCCAGGGGCCGTACGCGCAGTAGGAAGGGCAAACGGCGACAACAGGATCGCCATCGTAATACCGTGTCACAGGGTCATAGGGGCCGATGGACGGCTCACTGGATACGGCGGTGGATTGTGGCGGAAGCGGTATCTGCTCGAGCTGGAGAAATCATAAGGGGCATCCGAACTCTCCGGAAGAAAAAAATAGACCTCGATTATCTGTATTTCCATCCATTCGTTTAACTTGAATGTAAGGGCGGAAGCGGATTAGTATTCTCTTAATAAGGAATCAGTTCAAATTAAATTAGATCCTGATACAGCCACGGTCGCTGATTGTATTTACGAAGGAGGAGAGATCGATGAAGCGAGAGATTCTGTTAACCGGCCTTATACCGGCCGGCATCATCGCCTCGACTGTGTGTTCCGCTCAGGAGCACAAGGACGAGTCGTTCGAGAAATACGGACAGGAATTCAAGGGCAAGATTGCGGAATCGTACGAGGATTCGAAGGAATGGTGGCCTACATCGCCAAAGCCGCCGGCGGGTACGCCTAACGTGATGATTATCCTTCTCGACGATACGGGTTTCGGACACCTGAACTGCTTCGGCGGACTGATCGATACGCCGAACATCGACAGACTCGCCGCAAACGGCCTGCGCTACAATAACTTCCATACAACGGCGCTCTGCTCGCCGTCGAGGGCCTCGATCATGGCCGGTCGAAACCACCATCGCATCGGGCTCGGGTCGCATTCACTTACCGCGATGGGGTTCCCCGGCTACAACGCCTTTCCGCCCGAGAGCGGGAAATCGGTCGCGAAGCACCTGCAGAAGGCGGGTTTCGTCAACTACGCCATCGGAAAATGGGATCACACACCGCTGTACGAGGTCTCCGAGAGCGGCCCGTTCGACCGCTGGCCGAGCGGCGAGGGATTCGACCATTACTACGGGTTCATGGCGGCCGACGCGGATAACTACCGTTCTCTCGTATGGCGGGACCACTATCCCATGGAGGACTGGGAGGGGAGGCCCGGTTACCATTACAGCGCAACGATGGCCGACGAGGCAATCCGCAACATCACCTCTCATGTATCGGTCTCCCCGGACAAGCCGTTCATGATGTTCTGGGCCCCTGTGGCTATGCATTCGCCCCACCAGGCGCCGCCCGAGTATATCGAGAAGTACAAGGGGAAGTTCGATATGGGGTGGGACGAGGCGCGGAAGATTATCCACAAGAGGCAGCTCGAGATGGGGATCATCCCGAAGGGAACAAAACTTACCAAGAGGACGAATGAGATCCCTGCCTGGAAAGACCTGAAGCCTGAGGAGCAGAAGCTCTACGCCCGCCAGATGGAAGTCTTCGCCGCGATGCTCACACACGTGGACGAGCAGATCGGCAGGATGCTCGCGATGCTGGAGAGGACCGGAACGCTGGACAACACGATAATCTTCGTTACCTCGGACAACGGTTCGTCGGGCGAGGGCGGCCTGGCCGGGACCTTCAACGAAACGTACGTCCTCAACGGCCGTCAGACATCGTTCGAAGCGAACATGAAGCATTACGAAGGCTGGGGCGGACAGGAGACCTATCCCCATTTCCACGCCGGATGGGCGCTTGCCGGCAACACGCCGTTTCAGTACTTCAAGCAGATCGTCCACAGGGGCGGGATACAGGACGCCCTCGTCATCCACTGGCCCGCCGGGATCAAGGCAAAGGGGGAAATCCGCCAGCAGTACCATCACATCATTGATATTGCGCCGACGATCCTTGATGTTACCGGGGTACCGTTCCTCAAGGAGATCGACGGACACGAGCAGATGGAGCTCGACGGCGTCAGCATGGCCTACTCGTTCGATACTCCCGATGCACCGACTAATCACCCTGAACAGTACTTCGAGCTCTTCGGCAACAGGGCGATCTACAAGGACGGGTGGAAGGCCGTCACGATCCACGCCGGCAGGATGCCTTGGGACGTCAATGTGACGGCGCCTTTCGACAGCGACATCTGGGAGCTGTACAACATAGAGGAGGATTTCTCCGAGGCAAATAATCTAGCCGAAAAATATCCAGAGAAACTCGAGGAATTGAAAAATCGCTGGGATGAGCTGGCCTGGGAAAACAACGTTTATCCCCTGTACGATGACATGCTCATGCGCATCGCGAAGCAGCAGGACAATCTGTTCGGCGACAGGAAAGAATTCGTCTACTACAATCCAGGTGCAAGGCGTATTGCCGAGAAGGCCTCCGCGCCGGTAAAGGGCAGGTCTCACACGATCGAGACCACGCTTGAACTGACCGGCAGGGAAGAGGGCGTGATCGTCGCCTGTGGAGGGTTCACCGGCGGGTATACACTGTTCATCAAGGACAACAGGGTCTTCTATGACTATAACTACTACAACGGGTTGTACTACACAGTCGAGTCGCCACCTGTCGGCAAGGGTAAAGTCGACATCAAGTTCGATTTCATCGAGACCGGCGGGGTCACAAAGGGTCTGCCGGGAGGCAGGGGCGAGCTCTTCATCAACGGCAAGAAGGTAGGCGAAGTCGAGATGCCTGATATGCACATCTCGACATTCTCGCTCTCGGAGACCTTCGATGTCGGGATAGACGCGGGAACTCCCGTGAGCGACAAGTATACGGTGAAGAACCACTTCCCGTTTACCGGTGAGCTGAACAAGGTTATATTCACGCTGACGGAGTAACCAGTAAGTGAATACAGTTGAAAACGACGCCCCATCATCGATGGGGCGTCGTCAGCTTAAACTATGTAACAGACTTCGAGACAAGTCCGATTAAAATCTTCCTGACAATATTCTCTTCGGAAAAATCTCTGACAAATTCACGAGCGTTCCGTGTGAGGGAAAGGTAAAGCTCTTTGTCTGAACCGAGAAGATCAAGAGCCTCCGTTATTCTCCCGGGAGAGGAGGGTGGGACGAGAATGCCCCTCTCGTTCTTACCTGTCAGTTCGGGTATCGATTTCCATTCTGTCGTTACTACCGGCACGCCGGCGGCGAAGGCCTCGATGATAGCGGCGGGGTACCCCTCGCTGGGGTGGCTTGTCGGTAAAAGGAGGACGTCGTAGCAGCTGATGGTATCGACCACCTCGCTGCCTTCGAGTGTGCCCCTGTATTGACAGTTCCTGCAAGAGTCGATGCTGCTGAAAAATCTTTCACTATCCCTTGCTATGATCTGGCCGTAGAAATTGCAGCTCAGGTCGTTTCTGTCCTTCAGTGCGGAGATGATATCGAATACACCCTTCTCGGCCTTTATCTGTCCGAGGAAGATGCACCTGCCGGAGAATTGCTTTTCCGGACGGGGATCGATGATCGATCCGGCCGGGAGAAAATTCGGAAATTGAACGATACGCCCGGGCTCGAGCCCGGAACGTGTAACAAGCTCGTCGGCATGCATCTTCGTCTGTGGAAGGACATATTTTGCCCTGCGAAGATTAGAGACGACATCCCTTCTACGGGCAGGTCCAAGCCCGTCTATCCTGTCGGCGAGCATCGTGCCGAAAGGCTTGACGATGTAAGGCTTGTTCAATATCCGGGCGAGACGCATCACCGGGATGCCGAGTGATACGATGAAGCTGCTGTTTGCCCAGAGCAGCATGATGTCCGCCTTCGGCAGGCGGGTGAGGAGTTGTCCCAGTATCCTCAGAGCGCGGACTGGATCCTTCCATGTCCTTTTTACTTCAGTTGTCTTGACGCCTTCACCGGGGGAGGTATTGATGCATTCTATGTCGAACCCCGCCTGCTTCCAGTACCTGCTCTCGAGAAGTCTCGTCGTTGATACAGTATCGCCGCCTATCGGCGGGGGAAGGGGGGCGACGAGGAGGATCCGTCCACTGCTTGATCTTGAGTGTGTCTTATTCATGATTCATCCCGATTCCAGGGACTTACCCTACAGGACCGACTCGTATATCTTCTCGGTCTCAGCGACCATCTTCTTCGCGGAAAAATGCTGCTCAACCCGATCCCGGCCGGCTCTGCCCATTGCTTCACGCTTTCCGCCATCTTTCCAGAGGACTTCGAGGGCGTCGGCGAGAGCATGGGGATCGCCCGGCGGTACGAGAAGTCCGGTGATCCCGTCGATCACAGCTTCTCTGTTTCCGCCCACATCGGTGGTGACAACGGGTTTCCCCGATGCCATAGCCTCGAGTACTACGAGGGGCAGCCCCTCACGCAGGGAGGAGCCGGCGAATACGTCGAATGTCTCCAGAGCTTTGTTCACATCAGCCGTCGCACCGGTGAAGCGTACACTGTCTTCCATGCCCGAACGGATGGCCTGCTGCTCGAGCTCATCCCTGAGCGGACCGTCTCCCACGAATGTCAGCATGACAGGGATCTCCCTCGAGGCAAGGATACCAGCCGCCTCGATCAGATATTTGTATCCCTTCTTGGGAGTGAGGCTGCCGACAGTTCCAATTTGAAAGCTATCCGGCGAAGTCCTGACGCTTCGGGGTTCGAATTGATTCAGGTCGACTCCGTTTGCAACGGTGATCAGTCTGTCTGGATCGAGGTTGTGAAGGTGGGATTCTCTGACCTGCTTCGAGCATGCGATGACCGCGTCTAGTTTTCGGCGAAGCTTCAGAAAGACGGCGCTGCTGAGGCGGCCGCCAGTCTTGCCCGGGTAATAGATGTTATGCTCGGTCATTACCTTGACGGGGACATGGCTGCGTATCGCCGCGGGAAGACCCGTAAAGAGGGGCATGGAGTTGTGAAAGTGGACTATCCCCGCCCGGCGGTCGTCGAATATCTTCTTGAGCCGGAAGAAACTTCTCGGATCCGAAGATCTCGTTCCGAGGATATGTACCTTCACGCCATACCTTTCGATCTCATCGATCATCTCCCCGCCGGGGTAGAACGAGACGACCTCGACGCGATACTTCTCCTTGTCATGAAATCTGGCGTAGAAGGTCAGGATCTTCTCGGCTCCGCCGAATCCCAGCGAGTTTATGACATGAATGC
>JAUWMD010000173.1 GCA_030613345.1 Candidatus Krumholzibacteriota bacterium | reverse complement strand
CAGCCCGGACCGTCGCCTCCGTACGAGACCAGGTCGAGCGCCTCACCGCTGCAGAGAAGGACCACCGCGTCCGGCCCGTTCTCGATAGAGCCGATCAGGAGGTTGGCCGGCGATACGGCGCAGCTGTCGCCCCCGATCAGGACGAGACCACCGCTCTCGATGATCGCCCCCGGTCCGGCCCGCCATAGCTCGCGCATCCCTCCCGTCCTGCCGTCGATCATCGCGATCGACCATCCTTCCAGAGATACGCGCATCTCTCCCGTGCAATAGAGCTCGATGAATTCGAATCCCGCGTCGATGCCCGGATGGTCGTAATAGACCTCGTTTACCACGACCGGCGAAGAGACGAAACCGGATGCGGCGCTCGCAAGATATATAAGCAGGACTGTCGAAGGAACGGCCGGAAGAAGGAAGCTCCACGTCTTCATCATCCACCTCCCCGGCTTCCGGACGGAAGCTTACCCCCGGGCGCACCGAATATCAAGCATTATATGAGTGGGAGTTTCCCTGTTTTTCCAGGGACCGGAAAAATCAGTCTGCCAGGCTCCTTTCCGCCCTGTATAACATCACTGTAGGAACTTGAACCCGCGAATTATTTCTGATACATTCCCCTCGAAAACAATATCCTATTCTGAATGAGAACATGATGACGTTTCGGCCTACGATAGAAAAAACCAGACTATTGGCCGGAAGTATGTTTGCCGCCGCACTGGTCATCCATATTCTTTTTATAGTCACTTTTCTGACGGATACGTCCGAATCGCTATTTCCTGAAGCCGCACTGGGAAAGGGACGAGCGGCGGATTTTTTCGGCATTTACCAGGGTGGCGTGAATCTTGTTAATGATCATAGTATCTATTGCCAGGATCTGCCGGAGAACCTCGAGCATCGTGTCGTACCTTATTTCTACTATTACAGGTATTTGCCGCCCGTTGCAGTATTAAGCGCATTAGTATCACGATTGCTTGCACCATGGCCCGCTTACTGGTTATGGGTCGTTTTAAACGAACTGCTTTTATTGATTACGGTCTTGTGGATTTTAAAGTGGGATAAATGGTCCGCACATAGAAGAGTATTTGTGGCAGCTTTGTGGCTTGGTTATTTCCCGCTCTATATCGAACAATATATGGGGCAATTCTCGTTATCCATGGCAATCCTCATTTTGATGCTGTGGAAGCATGATGTCAGTGTAACAGATGACAGGCAAACAGGCCCTGAGCCACGTAATGGATCTTCGAAAAGATCCTGGATGTCTTTTACCGGCAAGATGGCCCGATATAATCCCGGCATCGCTTCAGCCGTCTGGTCCGCCAGTATTCTCTTGAAAACATTTCCGATAATGATGGTCGTCCCCTATTTCCGGGACAGGAATTACAGGCGGATCATTGTCTCTTTCTTCGCTGTGACCCTCCTGAGCGCCCCATATTATTTCCTGCATCCTGATACTTTTCGCGATTTTGCGAGGTTGAATCTCAGTCCTTTTACTACTGTGTATAAAGGGGATTTCGGGTTCCAGGCTTTTGTCAAAGTTCTTTGCAGGACCGTGATCCCTGTTCCCGCGGAAAGACCGCTGGGAGTTATCGGATCATTCAATAGCCCGGAAAGAATAATCCTGGTCGCTTGTACTATTCTGATTCTGATCATGGCAGTACGTGTTTCTTTTAAACTGCGCAATTTCCCCGACAGACATTCTTTTGACCTGATGATCTGGACCTCAGTCTTTTTTCTGATATTCAAGACTATATGGGAATATCATTACCTGATGATGCTGCCGGCAATAACGGCAATTGTGCTGTGCAGGGGAACTCCAGTCGTCTACATGATGGGAATATTGATCGGCATGCCGACTCTCTTCGGGCTGCTGCCGTCCCTGGGGATAGATCCTGCGACCAGTATTGACCGATGGCCGGCGTTCGTCAGGATAGTATATTTCGGAAGCAAGGCTATCCCGGTCCTTTTTCTTTTCATCTGGACATTATCGATCGTTTGTCGAACAGCTCCTCCCAAGGCAGCCAGGACTTCTACTCAGGCCGTGCAAAGGTAGACGTTCTGTTATATGAAGGGGATCCTACACGAGGCCGAGGATCTTGCGGAGCAGCCATTCAGCCGCGAATACGAGAACAATAACAGCGAAGAACCAGGCCTTGCCGCGTATCTTCCGTACCGATGTCGATACTACGGTATCCGTTTCGAGATCGATCATGCCGGCGAGCTCTGCCGCATCATCCGGCCGGACGACCTTGCCGCCCGATGCCGCTGCGATCCTTCCGAGCAACCCGGCGTCACCCGATGTGCGCAACATCTCCACTGAGAGAGGTTCGACAGCGAATGTCGTACTGCCCTCCGCCGTACTCCCGTCACCCGGTCCTGCCTTTACCCTGACCGTATAATCTCCCGGGGGGAGGTTCCCGAGAACGGCCACGTAGACCCCGGGCCTGGCCGGATCGGGCACCGGTATAAAGGTCTCGACGGGAACGCCGTCGCTTCCCGCAGCGACGATCTCGCCGCGGATACCCTCGCCGGCGCGCCCGGTGGAGGGAAAGACTGTGATTCTCGGCATCTCGCCTGTCCTGTACGCTGTCCTGTCGGTCTGGACATCGAGAGTCGGCGCCTTGCGTCCCTCGGCCAGGTACTGAACCAGTCCTCCGAGGAGACCATCGTATGCATCGGCTCCTTCTTCGCCGGCGAGCCTCCATCTCCAGACCGGGAAGCCCAGAAGGACCGCCGATATTCCCTTCTCCTTCTGCTCGACGACGAGAAACGGCATCTCCTGC
This sequence comes from Candidatus Krumholzibacteriota bacterium, assembly GCA_030613345.1. Lineage (GTDB taxonomy): Bacteria > Krumholzibacteriota > Krumholzibacteriia > Krumholzibacteriales > Krumholzibacteriaceae > JAUWCL01. The sequence goes on along the minus strand of JAUWMD010000173.1, from coordinate 3,021 downwards.
CCGTTGCCGGTCAGGACGAGGAGTACCTGTGCCCCCGCGGTCGGAGACAGCCCCTCGACCACTCCCGACAGGGGAGGGAGCGTCCCGTTTCCGCTGCCGCTCATGTCGGGCAGCCAGGGCGCGTTCACGGCCGGACCCGGAATCACAAGGAAATCACCGGCAGCGATACGCGGATCACCGGCCGCTGTTACCGGCAGCACCCGCCTGAGCAATACCAGGGCGCGGGGAGAGAGCACGGTGGATTTCTCCGATGCGATAAAAAGAACCGCTCCGCCCGCGGCGACGTATCTGGTCAGTGTCTCCGCCTCCCTTGCGGATGGAAACGTCCCCCCACCACCCGTTATGACGAGGTCATACCTCGAGAGCCCGTCCACGTCTCCGGGAAACTCCCATCTTCCCCCGCCGGGCACCCTGTATCCCCCTCCAGGAGCAGGGAGCGCGGTATCGATGTGCAGCCTTTTTGACCCTTCGCACAACCTGCGCATGAATGTCATGTTCCAGTCCGGGCTGCCGTCGAAGAACAGGATCTCGACACGGTCCTTGAGGGCATTTATCCTGAACGCCTCCCTGTTGTTCCCTTCCATCACCTCTCCCTCCAGGACCACCACACGGACCTCCATGGAGTGGATACCTTCTTCGGAAGGAACGTATCTCAGATCTGCCTCGACGAGGCCGCTGCCGCTTAGAATGTCTGTCCTGAACCTGTCGAGGACCCTTCCACCCTCGGCCAGCTCGACTACCGCCACCTGCCCGCCGACCAGGGAATATCTGATAACTGCCCTGATGCTCTCCCTTGTCCCGGTATAAACGGTCCTCTCGTACTCCACCCTATCGACCGCCAGATCGGCCCCGTCGACAGTGTCTCCGACCGCGACCGCGAAGACCGGTACCCGGCCGGGAACGTACTTTCCCGACATTCCTCTCGTGATGCGGCCGTCGGAGACAAGCACGACCGCGGCGAGATTTTCGCCGGCGTATCTTCTCTCAACCCCTGCGATCGCCCCGTAGATATCTGTCCCCTCTCCGTCCGCCGGAGGGACGCTGCCTGTAGATACAACCGCGCCGAAGAGCCCGGCTGCGAAGGGCAGGATGTCGACCCTCGCCTCACCGAGGGATCCGGCTATCGTGCCTGTCGCCCGTATGGCAGCATCTATCCGCGGGTCAGTCCCTCCGTCTTTGATGCTCATGCTTCCTGAAACGTCGACGAGGATCGGTACGACCGGCGATCTGGACAACTCACTCCTTGCTACAATTGAAGGATCCAGCGCGAAGACGGTGAGCAAAATAAACCCGGCGATCCTCAGGGTGGCAAGTGCCGCCCGCCTGGACAGGGACAGGGGCGGCAGGGTCCGCCTGTAAGCCCAGCACGCATACAGCACGAGCATAATACCGGCCGCGATCCTCCACGGATCGGGATCTATGACGGTCGTCCAGCTAGATGACTCCAAAATACCTCCATGTCCGGCTACAGGGTGAGTCTAACCGAGTATGGCCTTTGCCGGATAATAAAAAAAGCCTCCGCCCTCTGGCGGAGGCCCTTCATTTTCCTGTCGGTTCGCCCGGGATCAGGCTTTGATCTCGCTTTCCTCGTTTCCGTTCCTGTCGGGCGAAGCATCGCCGAAGCTGCCGACGGCCTCCTCTACAGTGTCGAAGCTCTCGAGAATCGTCTGAAACTCGAGGAGCTCGAAGACCTCGTAGACGTCCCCGATCATGGCGGCCAGCTTCAGGTCCCCGCCGTTCTCCCTTATTTCCTTGATCTCGCTGATGAAGATTCCCCAGCCGGCGGAGCTGATGTAATTGACGTTGCCGAGATCGATGACGATGTCGTACTGTCCCTTGCTCAGCAGGCGCTTGAGGCTGTCCTCAAGCTCGGTTGAGGTCGTGGTGTCGACATATCCCTTGACTGATATGACAGATACATCGGGGTTCTCGTCAGGTTTCCTAAAGGAAATATTGATGTCGTTCATCGTTTTTGCTCCCTTTTCATCCAGGCTCAGGCAAGTTCGCTTCTTTTTTCCGCCTCGAACGCTGCCAGAGCATCCCCCCGGGAATCGTACGGCGTAAGCAGGGTATTGAACTCGAGCAGGTCGAATACCTCCCGTACATCAGGACGCATCGAGGCGAGCTTGATATCGCCATTGTTCTGCCTGACGCCCTTGATCTCACCGACGAATATCCCCCAACCGGCGGAACTGATATAATCCACAAGATCGAGGTCCACGACGATCTTGACATTACCGTCAGATACCAGATCGTTGAGCCGCCCTTCCATCAGCTGGGACGTGCCGGAATCGACCAGCCCCTGGAGCTTCAGGACTATGACGTCCTCGACCTTTTCTTCATTAATAAGCAATTTGTCCATACGTTGTCTGTCCTGTTCTGGTTTCCTCAGGTGTTTAATCTGCAACTTTCAGTCCAATAATGCCTTCAAAAGGATAAAAATTCCCTGTCGGTCGTTCTCCGTAAGCCTCAGGTTCTTCCTCGCTTTTTCGTAATCCTGATTTATCTCGAGAGCCTTTTTGAACGCCTCGCTCGCCTTGTCCATGAATATCTTGCATTTTGCAGTATAAAGAATACCAAGCGAGTTCCAGGCGTCTGCGAAGGTGGGATTCCTGTCCAGAACCTCACCAACCTTCTCGAGGTATTTCTCTATATCCCCCTCCTCAATCTCGTCTCCGCTCTGGATGAGCATCAGGTAGAGCTCGAGGATGATGTCGTCGACGAGGCTGCGGGCGCTTCCCGATTCGATCCCGTCGAGGAGTTTCAGAGCCTCCTCGTACTCCTCCCTCTCAAAATGGGCCTTCACATCGTCGAGGATCACGTCCCTCAGGTTGGGATTGAGCTGCATGGCCTTCTCGATATTCGACGAGAACTTTTCCTCGAGTCCCCTGGAAAGTTCGTAGTCCTCCTTTATGATCGTGTTGGTCAGGTAGGCCCGGATCAGGTTGAGATACGGTTCGCTGTAATACATGTTCAGGCTGATCGCCTTCTTGAAACTCTCGACCGCCATCCCGCACATAT
>JAUWMD010000154.1 GCA_030613345.1 Candidatus Krumholzibacteriota bacterium | reverse complement strand
CAGGCGACAGGATAACGAGATCCGCCTGCCCCGAGTTGGCATCGACCGCCGAGAGTATCGAGGCGGTGAATTCCTCGTTCCCGGCCGCATCTGCCGCCGTGAGCCTGAAAGTATCGACCACAGTCTCTCCCCCGGCGAGCGTTCCGGTAATGAGAGGGGTATTCAAAATGCTCGACAAGCCATCGCCGGCAAGACCGGCGGTGACGAGCTCCGCTGAGGCCTCACCGTTGTTCGTGATCTCGACTACGAGCGGGAAGTCCTGGTTCCTGTTCACGAAAGGCTGTCTCGCCGCGTTGCCTGTAAGCGAGATTATGCTGATATCGGCCGGCGCCTGTATCCTGACGCCGCCGTATCCGCTGCCCTCGATGCCGGTATCGAACGCAATGTACTCGCCGCGGTTATCCTCGATGAAACCGGCGATCGCGTCTATTCTCAGATCGTACCCGGCTGGTATGACAGGCGCTGGTGTGATCTCAAATTCGATATGTCCCGCCTCGCCTGCTGCCAGAGCGGTCCCTCCTTCGGTAAACGCCGCGGGAGGCGAAGGCACTGTCAGCGCATAGTCGGCATAGACTAGCGTACTGCCCGGCCGAAGTGTCATCACCGCCTCTCCGTCGTTCCTGACGAGCAGTGTAACTCTCCACGGCGTGGACTGGCCTGAAGTCACCGAATCCTGGCTGGCCACCGCCTCGAGCACGACCGGCAGCGATGGATCCTGAACGGCCATGTAGCTTCCGCCGCCGGTATACGTATCGTCGGCGAGGATCTCGCTGCTGTTGATGTCGACGGCCGTGACCTCGCCGTTCACGAGCGCCGTTCCCGTCGTCGAGCCGGTGCCGGTGACGTTGAAAACAAGAGTATCGACCTGGTTACCGGCGAGCACCAGTCCACCGGCCCCCGAAAGCCCTGCCGGCGGATCGATCGTGTATTCAAAAGTCCTGTCCCCCACCCCGGCGATCGAGAAGGATACGCCTGTAGAGTCCGGATCGAGAGTAAGCCTGACGGAAGCCTCACCGGTGTTGTGGAGGACCATCCTGACGTCCCAGGAAGGCTGCAGCGAGGCTGTGACGCTCTGCGGCGTCTCTATCGCGATGATGCTGAGCTGCGGCGCTTCCTCTACGAAGAGCATGTCGGGTGCCGATGTGATGTCGGCGGAGAACGGGTTCCCGTTCTCCGTGCCTTCGAGATGGATGCCTATGGTATATCCGGTTCTCTCAAGGTCCTCGGAGACTGCGGCGCCGTTGAAGATCAGCGTCGTTGCGAGCCCGCCCTCGAGCGTCACGTCGGATACAGCCGAGAGGTCGGTCCTGAACGTGTCTCCATCAGCGTCGCCGAACCACGCCTGTGTCTTCTCCCTGTCGAGGATCAGTGTCGAATGATCGGCGTCGGCGCTGAATATGCCGAGCTGGATATCAATGTCGGTGCCGCTGCTCGCCACTGCAGGCGTCAGGCTGGCGGCAGCGTATGCAGGAACAGGCCTTTCCTCGAAGACTACCGAGTTGACCCCGACGGGGCCTGTAATCGAATGGTGCACCCTCGTCCCGCTGTTGTCCTCGGTACCTACGATGCTGCCCGACAGTGCCGTGGCGCCGGCGGGAACTGATCCGGTAGTGCTGACAACAAACCTCAGCGTTCCGCTTCCGCCCGCCGGGAGCGATACGCCGCCCTCGAGAAGCTCCACCGGCCTCGTGAAGGCGAAGCCGGCTCCACCCTCGACGATGATCGCGGTCGAATCAACACTGCCGAGATCGAGAGTCACGCTCGATCCGCCGCCGTTGGTTACGGCCATATCGATCGACCACTCGTTGGCCTGGCCTACAGTCACTGGATCCTGAAGAGGGGTCACCGAGACGACCTGCAGCAATGCTGCATCCTGGATCTCAACGGCCGCTTCGTCCGGCGCCGCCGCGCTGACAGGGCCGAGAGGCCTGGAAGAGTTTATCTCCGTTCCTTCAGTGACCATGTTCACGCGGCTGTCGCCGGCTACCGAGCCGGTGACATCCACTGTAAATCTCAGTGTATCGGACGATTCGCCCTCGAGGATGCTTCCGCCGCCGGCCAGTTCAGTGGGAGGTATCACGGTGAAATCCCCCGAGCTCGAGAAGGTCAGGTATGTCGCAGCCGGGCCCAGATCAATATTCAGGTCCGATTCACCGTCGTTGCGCACGATGACGTCGACAATCCAGTCACTTTCCTGATTCACCGTTGCCTCGCTCACCGAAGCGATGACATGTTCGACCACGAGTTCGGCGGGAGTCTGAACTGTAAAGCTTCCCTTGCCGCCGTATTCGGTCGTCGCTTCGAGCTCATCGGAGCTGTTCAGGTCGGTACCCCACACAGACGTCTCAACGGTAACGGTCCCTGTCGTCATAGCTCCGGCTGCATCCGTGAACAACATCCTGACGAGCGTGTCCGCTCCGCCGGGGATCTCTAATCCCGCGACAGGAGGCGCTTCAGTCAGGGTGTATTCACCTGTGACCTCGCTACCGCCTATGTAGAACCTGACGTCGAGGCTGTCGAGCCTGACCACCGCTCCGCCGTTGTTGGCGACCCGTATCTCGGCAAGCCTGAATCCTGTCTGGTCGGCCGTGAAGAGGTCGGACGGTTCGATCTCAGTGCTGTTTATCGCGAGCTGCGAGGCATCTTGCACCGACACGGCGTCGGTAACTGAAGGCTGCGCGGCGAACGGCAGGCCGTTCTCCGTACCGGACAGGTCTATAACGGGCAAGTAACTGCCGGAGATGAATCCGGGTGGGATAGTGACCGCATCGAACCATATCGTATTGTCGCCCGGCGCGAGCAGGGTGTTGCGTGCGCCGTCGAGATAAGCAGTGTATGTAGTAGTCCCGTCAAATAACTCAAACGTCGTTGTCGCCGGATCAAGGATGACGTCGGCGCCTCCGGAGTTTCGGATCCCGACCTCGAATGCGACCGAGCTGTTCTTGCTCACGGTTGACGGCGTGAGTGTCGCGGAGATATACGTCACTGCGGCCGGATCGACGACCGACACCTGATCGCTCAGCACCAACAAAGTGTCGAACGCGCCGCCGTTCTCGGTCCCGACCAGCTCCACGGTAACCGGCCAGGTTCCGTGAGCCATCGTCCCTGGAACGGCCGCTGGCGGGAAGACGATATCGGAAACCGACATGCCGGTAAGAGCTCCCTCCACTCCCAGCGCAACACTGTACGTCTCCACTCCATCGGTGAAGCTCAACCTCGTATCTGCCGCGTCGAGGATAACTGCCGCCTCGCCCGAGTTCGACAGGTCGACGGCAAAGGAATGGGACTGTCCCACCGAGACGATCGAAGGTGTGAGAGAACCGGGTACGTCCGAGATATGCGCGGCGGACTGGACCATCCAGACTCCATAGTTGTCGTCGGCGGAAAGATCCGATATATCATCGCCGTTTACATGTGCCGTTGCCCAGGCGTCGATGGTATCGAAGCCGAGCGGGCAGTTGGGCAGCACGTAAACCATGAGCGCATATGTCTCGTCGAGCCCGGCATGAAGGGTGTCGGGAAGCGGCGGATCGATATCCGGCAGTGTCGTATAACTCCCCATCGCAAAGTCCAGATTAATATCATCCATCAGGACGAAAGCCCCGCCCTTGTTTCTCACCGTCACGTCGACAATGGCCGTATCGCCTCTGCTCACAAAAGTCTTCCTGGGCTGTATGCCGGTGATCTCTATACTCGATACGATGACCGAGTTAATACCCGCGGCGAATTCGGTTTCGTATTCCGCTCCCTGGCGATCGATGCCCGTCAGCGACACCCTCGGTGAATACGTGCCTGGATCGAACGACGACGGAAGGACCGTTTCCAGGAATATGAGACTGTCCATAGCGCCTCCTTCGAGACGCTGGACCGAACCGAGCGCGGCGGTGAATACGTTGCCGAGACCGTCGTTGAACGAGATCGTGCACGAAGGATCGAGATCGACCCACGTGGGAGTCGAGTTCGTCACGCGGACACTGAAACGTTCGCCGGAGCCCGGCGCCACAAATACGGGATAGATCGAATCGGCGTACTGCACGTCGGGAACGGGAGCATAGGTCAGGCCGGCCGTACCTGCCGCAGTTCCTTCGACACTATGGAAATCGACTGCGACGTCGCCCGGCGAAGTGCTCGACTGAACGAATACCGATACCGCTCCGTTCAGGCCCGTCTCTCTCTGGGTCCCCGGCAGGCCCGGATCAAAATCATCGCTGGCGATCGTCCCGTCCGACGGAACGACTGTGACCCTCGTCCTCTCGGGAACGATGTTGCCGTATACGTCTGTTACCGGTCCGGTAGTGATCGCCGACAGGCTGATGCCGTCGGCTGTGATCGTATCGGGAACGACCGAAGTGATCGAGATGACGCCCGATGGCAGCTCGGGAACGATCGTAATCGTGTCGCTGTGGCTCAGCGCCCCGCCACCCTGCGTCTCGCCGGTCAACACGAGGGGACCGGTGACCGTCTCCGAAACACTGACGGTGTACGAGCCGTTCGACAGCGTGACCGGATTCTCGGCCCACACTGCCGATCTGTCGCTTCCGAGGGTAACAATGGTCGTGTTGTCGTCGAATGCGATATTGTCGTTGAGGTCGTAGCCGATAATCGTTACGTCAAAACTCTCGCCGGCTGTATGAACTGTACCGACCGGAATCACCGTGTATCTGGAGATATTGCCCGCTGTAGTGACTACATCGAACGTCGCGGTCTCTCTCACCGGCGTTCCGTCGAGTATCGTTGTAAGTACGGTGTTCGTGCCGTAATTCGTATCGGTCAGCAGGCTGCAGGCAGCCGTCCCGTCGGCCTCGCTGAGCACGAGCCCGTCATCGGGAGCGCCGGTCCCGTCTATCAGTGACGGGCTACCGCCGAGATCGCTCGTGATGAGGAACCTTGCTATCTCTCCCTGGACCGGATTACCGTACCTGTCGGTCACACGGACCATCATCTCCGTAGTGGCCCCCGAGATCACTCCCGTCGTATCTCCGCTCACCTTGACGAGCTCGTATGCCGGGCCGGCGGTTATCGTCAGAAGATCGCCGAACGCCGCAAGGACCTGTCCGGCAAGATTCTCGATAGATATCCTGTTGGTACCCATCACCGTGTCACTGGCGGTAAACGAGGCCTCGCCCGCAGTGAGCTGGAGCGTGTCGGGCACGAAATCGATCGAGGCCGACAACGCGACCGGTATGAGTCTCGTCGAGCTGTCGGACGTTATGAGGTTGTCGAACTGGTCATATGCGGCGACATGCCCGTTGAACACCTCTCCCGCTTCGAAGGTGTCGCCGGTAATCGTGAGCGTGACGTAGTCGATTGCGCCCCGCGGCACGGTCTCTATCACGAACTCACGGGTCTCCAGACCCTCGGGATTTCCATCCAGTATCGCGGCCCTTACCCTGTTCGTCCCGGCGGCCTCTCCTGTCGCGCAGGATACCGAGGTCGTTCCGTCCGTTCCGGTCAGGCGCTGCGGCGCCGCGAGCCCCCCTCCTCCCTCAAGGATGCTGAACGATACTATCTCGCCGTTTACCGGGTTGCCGAAGTTGTCGGTGACCCTCATCCTGAGAAGGATCGAATCCCCCGCTGCCACGTCCGTGGTGTCGCCGGAGATCTCCAGGATCTGCCATGCGGGAGCGTGGTCGACATCAACGATCCCGCCCACGCCGACGACCGCTGTGCTGTCGTCGCTGATCTCCACCCTGATCCGTTCGGCCAGGTAATATGTCTGTTTGTTTTCCGTGAACACTCCGCCGCTCAGGACGCCGGATGTCACTGTCAGGACCGAAGTCGCAGCGAGAGACGTGTCTACAGGATCGACGGCCCGCAAGTCTATGTCATACCCGGCGGTAGTGACCAGGTTGTTCCATTCGTCCCTCGCCTCGAGGCTGACGGGGAAATCAACCCCCGCAACGGCCCCCGGTGGCACCGTGATAACATAGTGATGAACCGTTTCGTTCGCCGTGACAGCCACCGGGAATGAAGTGGCCGAGAGACCGAGGGTCGTCTCGGTGATATCGATGTTCCAGTCGCCGGTCGTTGTACCCATACCGTAGAGAACAATAGATCCGCTGGACAGATCGGCCTCTGTGATTGTGGAGATGAACCCTGGCGTTGTGCTGAAAGTCAGTCCCCCTCCCACCTCAGGAGCGAGGACGATATGGCTTGAATTGGCCGGATCGAGATTATCGTTGCTGTCGACAGCCCTCACGGTGAAGGAGAACGGGACCCCTGCCTGGGAAGGCTGTCCCGTTATGTCGGGCACGAGCAGCTTCGTGGCTCCGCTCGCGACTGTGATATATGGTACATCGTCTATATTAGCGGCCGTCACGACGGCGTGGTTAGCGTCGATGACATCCTGGACTCCGGCGGCCACCGGAGAGTTGTACTGGACCGTAATCGTACCGGTGGAATCGCTCGTTCCCGACCGGATGCCCGGCCCGAG
>JAUWMD010000255.1 GCA_030613345.1 Candidatus Krumholzibacteriota bacterium | reverse complement strand
TGCTCGGCGGCGCTCGGTGTCGAACGTGTGATCTTCACCGGCCCCAACTCGATAGCGAGGGCCGAGATCTCCGTCGGCCCCGCCGACGTTGTCTGCGATCTTCCCTACCCGCTCGACTGCGGGATGTGGTTCGACCACCACCCGGGCAATCTCGAGGCGGTCAGGCTGAGGGGGATCGACCCGGCCGGCATACCGGGGCGTTTCGACGAGAAGCCGTCATGCGCGAGGGTCGTGCTGGAGTATTTCGCCGGCGAGGGATTCGGGTTCCCCGCGCATATCGCCGCCGCCGTCGATGAGGCGGACACGATCGACTCGTTCGACTACCGCAGCGTCGTCGAATGGCGGGCGGAGACTCCGGGGAAGCTCGTCGACATGAGCATCAAGGCCGAGTTCCCGTCGTTCAGGGAGCAGACGAGATTCCTTCAGCGGTTGACGGAAATGGTAAGGGGCATGCCGCTTGGTGATATCGTCGAAGACGAAGAGGTCTCGGCGCGGATAGACGATTACAGGGCCGGCGAGGAGAAGATGCTGCACCTGATCGAAGACTCCGTCTCGTTTCTCGATGAGGATTTCGATCACGAGCTGATAGTGATGGACTTCACGCATCACAAGAGGAAGCCGAGGGTGATCCGCAACCTCGCATACATGCTCTATCCCGAGGCCCTCGGCGCGATGACGCTAAACTCGCTCTTCCGCCGCGGGACAAAGACGAACGACCTGAGCATCACGATCTCTCTGTCGATGAATATGACCGGCCGCAATCACGGCAAGGATATGGGCGAGATCATGCGCTCGCTCGACATCGGTGACGGCCACGCCGGCGCGGCGGCCGGCACGATCCACTGCGGCTCGAAGGACCAGATGCTCCGCGAGAAGAAGCGCTCCCTCGACGAGATCTGGGCGATGTGGAAAGAGATGCCGGCCGGGTAAACTGGTCCTCTAGTCGATTCTCCAATTATAGAACATGTATTCGGCAATCGTCTCCACCTGGGAATGGTCCATGAACCACAGCGGTATTCCAAAGTGAGCGTTGCCCCGGTAGGGATTGCACGGGTATTCCTCATCACATTCGCAGTCATGATGCATCGTCCATATAGCTATTGCAGCATCATTGAGAGGTGAAAGCGTACTTCGGCTCCTCATCCGGTATATGGGGCGGAAGCATCGATGTGAATTCATCATCCTGTAATCCATGTAATACTCGGGATCGTATGCCTCCACAAATGTGAATCCCCTTTCAGTCGGATCGAAGTACATCCCGGGACCGGCAATCTCTTCCCACAGCCGTAACGTGTCGGGGAAGGGAGATACACCGACCTCAATGGCCATTCGCATGGCGTCACGATCCTCGCTTCTGATAATCCCCCCCGGCAGGGTGGATCTGAACGGCCCCTGGACCTTGTCAATAAAAGTCACGTAATAATCGTCACGGGCCATCGATGATCTGGCAAAGTCCATGTCGTAATCGTAGTCAGCAAGATTCTCTACGGTCGATGCCGGAAACAGCGGGGCTTGCGGAAAAAGGGCGCTTAGGGCGCTTCCGGCCCTGAAACTCATTCCACAGGTGAGAGCATTCCCTCCGGCGGAAAGAAACAGTTTCAGGTTGTTGGGTCGCTGGAACGGCAGGGCATAGCCTGCCGGGCTGAATTTGATAGTCGAACTCCATACGTTTTCGTCCGATCCGTCATATGTCCAGATGATGTTTTTATATCTTGCCAGCACCTCTATCGGCAGTGGCGATCTTCTGTCATTCTGGTCCGCTTCGTAGATATCCCTGGAGGGGATGAATCCGGGAGCGAGAGAGCATATGCCTTCCCAGAACTCGTCGTGCTCGGTCTCAGTAGGGAAATGTCGATCCAGTATCGGGTCGTTGCCCAGCAGGAAATCATCGATCCAAAGCAGATTAAGTTCCGCTGTGAACTCGATGATCTCGATCTCGATGTGAGCACGTGTAATCGTACCTGCATCGTCCCTCGCATCGATGTACAGGACGTGAACACCCGATTGGAATCGATTGTAGTTTGACTGAAAGCTTCCCGTCCATTCTGAGCTCCATGACGACCATTCCTCATCATCCTGGAGATTCTGTATGTCCCACCCGAGCCTGTACTCGATGTGGCCGAACCAAGGATAAGTCGGCTCAGCGCTCCAGCTGAAACTCAGGGAAGAACCGGGAAAAACGTGGATCGCAGGATGTCGCTGTTCCGTTCCCATGAATACGCCTGTACCAAGAGCCGGCTCCATTACGACCAGGACCGGATAGTTTTTTCTCACGGTGAACTGCCTGGCATTATTATAAGAGAAATGATCTGTCATCTTCCCGCAGCTGTCCAGCGCCTGTACGGCGAAAAGATATGTCCCGTCTTCGAGATGGCTTTCCTCCCCAACGATAGCGCTTCCTCCGGCCGGGCCCCATGGCTCCCACTGCGACCACATGTCATCAAATCGTTCAGGATTATCGTTCAGCATCGCAAGGCCGTCGTCGCCGGGCAGGAGTTCGGCGAGCATGTATTTCGTGAACGCTATCTTGTATTGAGCATTCTGTTTCCACGAGAATGTTATCCGCGGAGAATAATATATGGCGTCCCCGACATCGGGCGAGACGATTTCTACCCAAGGCGAGTTGAGCGGACAGATTGGAGCGTCCGGTTCGTCGCCGTTGCCCGGAGAAATAATTTCTTTATCCGTGCATCCGGCGAGGATCAGGTATGCAGCGGCGAGGATGATGAACAGGGGGATGAATATCCATCTCGGAGGAGATGCGAACGATGCGGTGGTACGGACTCTCGAGCCCGGCCTCCCGGGGAAATTGGCTAGTTCCATTTCTGTCTCTCCTTCCCGGTATCGGCGGGCTGGAGCGTTAGAGCGGGGTAGGTCAGCGGTTGATGGGAATCTGCAGCCTGGTGTTACCCCTCTTGTGAAAAATAACTGGGGAGAAGAGTCCATGCAAGGCTAAAACCATCGAGCGGCCCGGCTTGCTGGGCCGCTCGATGGTCAGGCCTTCCGCGCGAATATCATGTAGTGGAAGTTGTGGTAGCGGCGGAAACGCTCGGCGGCAGACATCTTTCCATACAGGGCGAGGCCGGTCCTTCCCGTGTTGGGGTAAGACTTCAGAGGTACAGCCTCGACATCCTCGAATCCCGACTTCGAGAGCATCCGCATCGATTTGAAGACATCGGTCGGGAACTCGTACGGCGCCGGCCTGTGCTTCGACCCCTTCATCCTGTGCCAGCCGTCCCTCAGCGCTCCGTGAAGCCGACGCGGTATTATCTTCGACTTCCAGAACTGCAGAAGCCCCCACGCGTTGATGTCCTCGAGAAAGAGCATTCCGCCCGGCCTGAGGATCCTGGCGAACGAGGCGAATATCGCCGCCAGCCTGTCGGGCTCATGATGGATGAGGTCGATGCAGCAGATTGCGTCGAACGCGGCGTCGCGGAAGGGGAGGGCCTGAACGGCTCCGGCGACGTTGAGCGCCGAGCCGTGTCTGTCGCGGAGTTTCTCGAGCAGGGGGCAGATCAGGTCGAACGCCACAACGGCATTGTCGGCAGCCAGCTCGAGAAACTCCCTGTCGAAGCCGCAGCCGATGTTGACGATCGTCTTCCCCGTCCCCAGCTTGCCCATCACGAGATGCCAATATTCGATCTTGGAGAGAGCCCACTGCTGGTCGGTTATCGCTAAATGATGCCCACGGCAGGGTGATACTACCATTAAGGTGCGAAGTTGCAAACGAGAGCCAGTG
>JAUWMD010000017.1 GCA_030613345.1 Candidatus Krumholzibacteriota bacterium | reverse complement strand
CGGAGAGGTATGCAACCCACTTGCCGTCCGGCGAATACGCGGGGCTGCGTTCGCGCACTCCAGACGTGTTAGTAAGGTTGCGTACCTCTCCCTTTTCGGCGGGAACGGTGAAGACATCACCCCTGGCTCCGAAAATCGCTCTCTTACCTGTACTGGAGATGTTGAAATATCTTATGTGGCGCGAGGCGTTGGCGTAGCGCGGCCTGCGCCAGGTGTGGTCGCTCGGTACTGTGATCTTTATCCTGTTCGATTTTTCTGTCTTGAGATCGAGTGCGTAGAGGTAGCCGCCATTCTCGTAGACGATCGCGTCGCCGCCGAGACTGGGCCACTTCACGTCGTATTCCCTGTGATTTGTTATCCTGGTGATCTTTCGGGACTCGAGCTCGAGACAGTAGATGTTCATCGTATGCTCGCGGTCCGATATGAAGTAGATCTTGTTCTCCCCGTACCACATCGGGAAGGCATCGGTGCCCTCGAACTCTGTAAGCTTCACCGACTCGTTTCTCTTGAAGTCGTAGAGCCAGATGTCTTGTGCCATTCCACCCTTGTATCTCTTCCAGGTGCGGAATTCACGTCCCCATCTGTTGTAGGCGATCTTGCTGCCGTCGGGGGAGTAGGAGGTGAGCTCTCCCTCGAAGAGGGGAAGAGCCTCGGGGTATCCGCCCCCGGTACCGATCGTGTAGAGCCTGCGGTATCGCGGGCCGGGATTGGTCTTTGCATCGCGGACAGAACGGAAGAGTATCTTCTTTCCGCCGGGATGCCAGTCGACGACGATGTCGCCGGATGAATGATACGTCAGGCGCTTCGGGATCCCGCCGGCAACCGGCAGGGTGTAGACATTAGAGCTGCCGTCGTACATTCCCGTGAATGCGATAGTCTCGCCGTCGGGCGAGAACTTGGCAAACCTCTCGCCGCCGGTGTGCGTAGTGAGACGTGTCGCAGTTCCGCCGACCGTGGGGACCGTCCAGAGGTCTCCTCCGTATGTGAAGACGATCAGTTCCCCGTGGATGTCGGGGTAGCGCATGAGCCGGCTTTCCTCGGTCGCGGCGGAGACATCCGCCGCAGTCAGCAGGACCAGTAACAGCGCCAGGGCCAGTAATCCTCGCTTACCCATCAGGTTCTCCTTTCAGGGGTAAAGAGAAAGGGGTGAGATATTGAATCTTTCAACTCCAGTAACATGTTGTGTTATAGAGAAATATGGCAGGACAACCCCGTAGACCGCCCCGCTGCTTCACAGAGGCACCCTCGTGCCGATATCTATAGTACTTGTACCGGTATAAATAGTTTCAATTTTTTCCGGTATGGCTGAATACGGAAGGATCGCGGTTTCGACGGGCCTGAATATGGAGTCCGTGGGCGACGCTACCGAGCTGCCCGGCAGATCCCTTCATGGCATTCGAGATTGGGAGGGGTCGGGACGTCGCATGTAGAGGCGTACCCATACTTCATGTTCATGTAGTCCTCGAATGCGTAGTGCGCGCTGATGAGGCTCTCGAGATGGTCGATATCGACGGTAGACGCGGAGTAGACGAGGTAATTCCACGGTCCGCCGCACGGTTTTGCCCCCCAGCCGATGTACCGGCAGTCCTCTTCGCCGGAGCAGTACGGAGTGCCAATATACTCGACGATCTCGTCGAACAGCTCCTTCAGCCTGGCTTGGTCATCTTCCTCGCTTGCATATCCGCCCCATGGATATCCCTCGCGGGGGACACAGTGTGTCCAGCATCCTTCCTGCGTCAGGTCGACCGTGATCTCGAGCTGTTCCTGACCGGCCGGGAGGTAGGGCTCCACGAAGCGGATCGTGTATACGCCCGGATCGAGGTTATGTATCGAATACGTCACGTCGTACAGGCAGATGCAGTCGCAGAGGCCGCCGGGAGGGTACTCTTTTCCCGTTATCGTGATCAGGCCCTCGCTGAATTCGAACTCGCCGTCGAGCGCGTCGACGCAGCAGTTGTAGGCAGTGTTGATATGGAATATCCGCAGGGTGTTGTCGGCAGGCATAGTGTAGACAACGACGCATGAGGAATCGACGCTGAACGGAAGCGGGAACTCGGAGGTACCGGTCAGCTCCTTGCATCCGCTGTAATCGTCGATAGTCCCGGCCGGTTCCTCCCCGGAATACCCCAAGCCCCACGGGTAGGTATCTCTTTGGACACAGTGCGTCCCGGTCGGTTCGGCGTCGAGATCGATCGTGATATAGAGCGGTTCCGCACCCTCGGGGAGATATGGCTCTATGAACCTTATCCAGAGCACTCCTCCCTCTATGCCCGTTATCGCGTACGTGAGGTCGTAGAGGCAGAGGCAGTGGCACATGATCGCGTCGTCACCCTCTGTCTCAGTTATTTCAAATCCTGCAAGGTGAGCTTCGTGCGGACCTTCTACGGTAGCTTCGTAGTAAATGGCATGGACGTGGCCGACTATGGTTCCCGGGCAGCAGTTGAGGCCGGCATTGGTGTGGACGACGCTCAGCGTATCGGAGCCGTCCCAGTCCCATGTGATGCAGTCGAAGACTGCCGGCGCCGCGAGGTCGCCGAGGCCGTAGATGTTCTCCTTGCATCCGGTCGTCTGGACGAGCATTCCGGAAACATGAGTGGGCACGTCGTCACCCGGCGGTGTGATATCGTCGCTGCAGCTGTAGGCGAGGAGCGAGGCGGACAGGATCATAATCGACAGTGATACGAGACGGACTGCTTGATTTTTAACGGTAAACATCATAATCGTCCCCCTGGCCCGTGAGGGCGGCAATTGTCCGGTGAGGTCTACATATAATAATAGCCGCGGATAACACAGGTGTCAACCGTCCCGGCCGGCCGTATAACCCGTTGAACAGTTGGGCCCGTTGCGCTAGAGTATCCGAGGGCGTATTTCAAGGCGGTAGAAATGACGAAACGAACGAAAAGACTGCTGGTTACACTTTGCGTCATCGCTGGCGTGATAATAGCGGCAAGTATCATTCTCAGGGTCGTGCTGACGAAAGAGCGCCTCACGGCAATAATCGTTCCGAGGATCGAGGCGCGGGTCGGCGCGAATATCGAGTTCACAGATATCGGCATCAGGTTCCCGTTCGGTTTCGGGGTGCGGATAGACGGCCTGAAGGTTGCGAAGGCCCTGCCCGAAGGCGGCATTGTCGATCTGTCGGCGGCGAAGTTCAATGTAGACGTCTCATTGATGAGCCTGATAAGGCGCAGGCCCGAGGTCAAGAGCGTCAAGCTCGGCGGAGCGACCCTGAGTCTTGCCGGCACGCAGTCGGGAATAGATGTCGAGATAGACGGGCTCGATGCGAGGCTCTCGATGACTCCGTCCGATTCGATCTTCATCCTCGACCCGAATGTGTCGGCGGAAAAGATCGCCGTCATAACGCGCGCGACGGGCGAGAGAATAGAACTGCCCCCGCTGAGCTTCGGTGGGCGTCTCGAGGCCCCCGCCGATCTGTCGAGGGCAGTCGTGAAGGACGGAAGGCTGGTCATCGCCGATCTCGCCGCCCTGCAGATAGATGTCGATGTTGTCGACCTGCAGGGCAACCGCGAATTCACCATGCCCGTGAAATCGTCCGATCTTGACGCGAAACAGCTGATGGACCTCGTGACGGGGATGAACCTCACAGGACCGGCTCTGTCAGCCGAGAAGGACGGGGCCGGGGAGAAGCTGAACTTCGTCGTCGAGAGCGGGACCGTCGGGATTGAGCTCAAGGTGGCCGGGATGGTTTCCGATCCGTCCGGAGTCGTCGTTGGAGGGATGCTCGACCTGGAACGGCTCGTTGTTATCCCGAAAGAGGGGCCCAAACTGACCGCCGGAGGAACGGTGCAGTTCTCCAATTCGAATGTGTCGTCGAAGGGCGTCTCGCTCGAGACGGAAAGATCGAAGGCGACCGTCGCCTTCGGGATAGACATGGACAAGGCGGAGAAGAAACCGAAATATGTAAGCTTCGACGTGCGGGCCAGGAGCGACCTGGGCGAGGTCTCCGCTATGATGCCCGCAGAAGCGGCGCCGAAAGGAGCTGCATCATCGACGGCGATTGAGCCGATGCAGATGGAAGGCATCCTGAATGTCTCGGTCAAGGGCGGCGCGCAGCCCGTCACGCTCAGGAACCTCTTCCCCTTGAAGGACGGCGGATCGACGCCAGCGAAGATCTCCCGGGCCTGGAAGGACCTCGACCTTACCGGCACGGTCGATCTCTTTGCCGACGAGCTGCCGGGAGAAAAGGGGCCGGCAAGTATCTCTTCTCTGAAGACGACTGCTTCGATAGACGGAGGAAGCGTAAAGACCATCGACGCCTCTTTCGAAATGGGCGGGAGGCCATGGAAGATCCAGGGTGAGATGAAGGACGTCATGCCTGCACTCGCCGAGCTGATGCTCGTGGCGGAAAAGGGCGACCTTCCCCAAATGCCCGGACCGATTCTCGACGCGCTCGTCAATTCCCCCGACATGTCGATATATGTCGAGGGCCGAGCCTTCGACGCGGCCGCCTTCCAGGAGGCTTCGGAGAAGGAGAAGTTATCGGCTGACAAGACTTCCGGGGGAGGTGGAGCCGGAGCGCCCGGCGGCGCGGCCTCAGCCAACCCGCTTGTTGCGAATCCGATGACCCTCCTCATGCTGAAAAAGACGTTCGTCTCGGTAAAGATAGATTCGATCATATCCAAAGGGGCGGTGCTCACGTCCCTCGACGCGCAGGGCAGGATAAGCAATGGCGTTCTCCGGGCGAGTCCCGTGACGGTTGAATACGCCGGCGGGAAGGGAAGCGGGAGACTTATATCCGACTTTCGCGATCCCTCGAGGATCAGCAACGATATAGACATCGATTTCAGCGGCATAGATGCCGGCAAGGCCCTTTCCGGGTTTCACAGCGCGGGAGGGCTTGTGAGCGGTACCTTCGCGATGAAGCTCGACGGACGCTTCACGGCAGGTCCGGGGATGGACATTCTGCAGAACCTGACCGCGACTGGCAAGGCTACCTCAACGAGTGGCACCGTCGATCTTTCCAGGTTCATGGCTCCGCTCAAATCGACCGGCCTCAACATATCCTCGATCGAGAGGTTCGACTTTCACGAGTGGACCGAGAAGTTCGTGATCGAGAAGGGAAGAGTCGGTAGCGAACTGTGGAAGATCAGGTCGAAGAACGGTGACTGGGACATCGCCGGATCTTTCGGCTTCGACGGTACGCTCGACTACAAGGCGGGGCTCGTGATCACGCCCCGGCAGCAGGCGGATATGAAGGACCTGGCCAGGTACTCTGCAATAATAGACCTTTTCAGGGACGACGAGGGAAACATCCTTCTCATGCTCGACATCGGGGGGACGGCGAAGCAGCCGAAGGTGAGGCTCGACCAGTCGAAAGCGAAGGAGAAGGCGGGAAAGAAGCTGCTGGACGGCGCCAAGGACAAGCTCAAGGACCTTTTCAAATAGAAAGAGCCGGACCGCAGTCCGGCTGGATATTAAAAACCCCCCGGGATCAACGGCCCTGAGCCGCTTCTCCCGAGGGGCATTTTTCCGTGTTTTCGCGACCTTCTAGTTCGTGTAGTTCAGGGCCGCGGCACGTCCGGTGACCTGGACCGCGCTGTGAAGTTCGTCACAGGTGGCTATGACCGGACGGGAATGGGGCGAGCTGGGGCTCGGGCCGACCTTGAACGACAGGTTGTCGAGATCTTCGAGGAGAAGAAGACCAAAGGTAGCAACGTGGATGGCGCCTTCGTAGGCATGATACATCGGCCTTTCGAAGGAAACCGCGATACCACTGAACGGATCGCCCATCGTCACGGCCACTGCGTCGGAATAAGTGACATACGAATGGGTGAACTGAGTGCCGAGCTGAAGCGGGTTGCCGTTCTGATCTTCCATTGTTATCTGGAACTCAGTGGCGTACAAGCAATCCTCGTCTCCACCCTCAAGCATGATGAATACGTAGCAGTCGAGAGGCGCGAAAGCCATCGTCTCGCCGCCGCAGATAGTCGCGTCGCCGTCATAGAAGATAGCGATCGACGGATTGGCGGGAACCTCGACGCCGAGAGTGTAGTTAACCTGATCGGTGTGAGGCGTTCCAGCGGCGTCCGTGCAGACGACGTTGAAATTCCACGAACCCGCGTTCTCCAGAAGACCAATTATGCGGCCGTCCGAAGTCAGGGTCATACCGTCAGGAAGAGTCGAACCGACAGCAAGGGACCAGGTGTAGGGTGCCGTGCCGCCGTCCGCATCGAGCTGGATGTTGTACGGGGTACAGGTGTAGCCCATATCTATCGCAGCCGTGGTGATCCCGAATTCAGTAGGTTCGGGGATGATCGGTGAATCGTCGTCCGAACAGGCAACCATCAGCCCGGTCAGCGACAATGCCATAAGGACCAGGAAGACCTTCCTCATGATGAGACCTCCTTCTCTTCAAGTGAGTCATTTCTGTCCCCTCGACGGGTTTTCAGCAACCAGTGTGCCAATCTGCTGAAGGACGATTATTGGCGCGTTAACGTAAGGATGTGCAAGGAGTTAAATGTAAGGTCGGAATGGTTCCAGAAGGCGCCGGGGTGTCCCGTTGATTCTCATAATGCCATACCCGTGCGTGGCGCGTCTCGCTCTGCTCTCTTATTGCATACCGTTGCAGCTACCGGTTCATCGTTGCGTTCTTCAACGACTTATAGACTTCTCCCGGGGTGGAGGTGCCGTCTATCGTGAGCAGGCGTCCGGTGTCCCGGTACATGTCGATGACCTGCTGAATTTCGTTGCGGTATGACTCGAGCCTCTTGCGTATTGCTCCGGCGTTGTCGTCGGAGCGCTGCTCGAGTTTTCCGCCGCACGAGTCGCAGATGCCGGAGCTCGCGGGAGGGCGCGAGGTCCCGTGGTAGATGGCGTCGCAATCGGCGCAGGTAAGCCGCAGAGATATCCTGTCGACGATCAGATCGTCGGGTACATCGATGAGCACGCCCATGCCTGGCCGGTACCGCTCGTCGAGCATTTCCGCCTGGTAGACAGTGCGGGGGAAGCCGTCGAGGATGAATCCTGACGCGTACCCTTTTCTCTCTATATAACCGAAGACGACATCGGTGATCAGCTCCTGCGGGCCGATCTCTCCTTTCAGTACGTATTCCTCGATCTGCATGCCGAAGGGTGTCTTTTCCCTGATCTCGTCGCGCAGGATCGCTCCACTGGACAGATGGGGGAGGCCGGATTCTTCGGACAGCATGGCGGCCTGTGTCCCCTTGCCCGATCCCGGTTTTCCTAGCAGCACTATTCTCATCGGCCGTCCTTTCGCGGTGAATATTCGAGGCGGCTACAGGGTATTATGTACGGCCGGAGGCGGTCAATGAGTGATTGTCGCCCGAGCCGCGAGGCGGTATAATCCGGGCCGGATTCGAAAGCAGCGGCTTATGCCGGGAAACAGTGGAGGTATAAATTGTTTGGATGGATATTGCTCATAGTAGTGGTGCTGCTCGTCTTCTGGGCGGTCGGCATATACAACACCCTCGTCCGGCTCCGCAAAAGGTGCGATAACGGATGGGCGCAGATCGACGTTCAGCTCAAGCGGAGGTACGATCTCATCCCCAACCTCGTAGAGACGGCCAAGGGATATCTCAAGCACGAGAAAGAGGTCCTCGAGAATGTCACGAAGGCGAGGCAGCAGGCGATAGATGTCTCGGGAGTGAAGAACCAGGCGCAGGCCGAGAACTTCCTCACGCAGACGCTGCGTTCCCTGTTCGCCGTCGTGGAGAACTATCCCGACCTGAAGGCGAACCAGAACATGCTCGCCGTTCAGGAGGAGCTGGTCTCGACGGAGAACAAGATCTCGTTCGCGAGGCAGCATTACAACGACACCGTGATGAGGTACAACACGAGGACCGAGGTCTTTCCCTCGAGCATCGTAGCCGGTACGTTCGGCTTCGATGAGCGCGACTTCTTCGAGCTCGAGGACGAGGCCCAGCGCGAGGCGCCCAAGGTCGACTTCTCCTGATCGCCATGTACGACCAGATATCGCAGAACAAGCGGAATTCCTGGCTGCTCGTGATTGTTATCACGATCTTCCTCGTGCTACTCGGCTACCTGATCGGGGAGTACTGGGGGAGGGGGTACGGCTACGGCGGGATCATATTCGCCATCTTGATCGCTCTCATCTCGGGTCTGATCAGCTATTACGGCGGAGCCAGTATGATACTGGCGATGAGCAGGGCGAAACGCATCGAGAAGAAGGACCATCCGCAGCTCTTCAATGTCATCGATGAGCTCTCTATAGCGGCAGGCGTGCCTATGCCCGCTGTCTACATAATCAATGATACGGCTCCCAACGCTTTCGCGACGGGACGCGATCCCGAGCACGCCTCGGTCGCGATAACGACGGGCCTGCTTTCGAAGCTGAGCCGCGACGAACTGCAGGGCGTGATGGCTCACGAGCTCTCCCATGTTCAGAACCGTGACATCCTCTTCTCGATGATGGTTGGTATAATGGTCGGCTCGATCGCCCTGATAAGCGATTTCTTTGTGCGCAGCGTTATATGGGGAAGGGGCGGGAGGAGAAAAGGCGGCAACAAGGGCTCGGGGCCGTTGATAATCATCGGGCTGATCCTTGCGATCCTCGCGCCGTTCTTCGCCAAGATGCTGCAACTGGCCGTGTCAAGGCAGCGCGAGTACCTCGCCGATGCGTCGGCGGCACTGTTGACCCGTTATCCCGAGGGACTGGCAAGCGCATTGGAGAAGATCGCGGGAGACCGGGAAGTCCTCGAGGTCGCCAACAGGGCGACGCAGCACCTGTATATTGTTAATCCGATCAAGCCGTTTGAGAAACGGGCAAAGTCTTTGTTCTCCACTCACCCTCCTATAGAAGAGAGAGTAGCAAGACTCCGTTCAATGTGATGAAGGTCCGGCTTTTCCTGAAGAATCCCTCGGGTCTCCTGCGGGGATTCGAAAGGAAATGCCGGGCCATTTTACAATAGAACGGAATCACACTAACAACTTGCCGGCGTCCATGATCACCTTTCCATCCAGCTCGAGAGTGGGATCCTTGATTATCCCGTCGAGATGGATGGGTACATCGAAGGTGCCGCCCATCGACATATTGTTACCCAGGGCGATGTGAACAGTGCCCATCACCTTTTCATCCTCGAGGATGTTGCCGATGATCTTCGCCGCGTCGTTGGTGCCGACGCCGAGCTCCGCCGTGTGAAACGCTTTTCTGCCGACGGCTTCGAGTTTTGACCTGAGCTCGTCCGCCTCGGGGCCTCCGGTGATCTCTACGGCGTAGCCGCCCTCGACCTTTATCGTGATCGGCGTCTTGCCGGCCAGGTCGCCTATGCCCGCCATTGATCCATCGACTATAAAGACCCCTTCGGACTGCTCCTCCGCGGGCATCATGTACGATTCACCCGACGGCAGATTGCCGAAAGAACCGGGGTCGTGGATAAGCCCTGTCGAGGATATCGCCTTTATCCCGTCTATCGGGATCGTCAGGTCGGTTCCGATGGCGGTGGTGATCCTTGCGACCTTCGCCTCGTCGAGAAGGATCGTGAGCTCCCGTGTCCGGTCCGCGATCGCGTAGTAATCGGCGCTGAGGCACCTGACCATCGTGTCGAGAGTGATGCCGGGCATCGTGGCCACCCTCGAGCCGGCCTCGCAGGCGTTCCGGCGGGCTGCCGTGTGGGTCAGCGATTTCGAAGCGGGGCAGACGACGGCATCGGCGAATTTCATCGCCTCGGAGACCATCTCGGGTGGCTCCTCGCCGTTACGGCTGAGCGGCTGCATCTCCATTATCACACCTGTCGCACCGAGAGAACGTCCGGCCTCGACGAGTGCCCTTCCGATCTCGAGCAGCTCGGTGTCTGTGACGATAAGCAGTTTCTCACCTTTGACCACCTTGAGGCAATCCCTGACGGCTATAAGAGCCGAATCCATAAGCGCCTTGTCCATGACGGTCCTTTCTCCTCATTCGACGGTTATTAATAAGATCAGCGGGGAGATTCTAGCAGATGCCGGCCGCCTGTTACATGCCGAATTCCGGCGGGGGAGACGCGATGATCTCGATTGTTTCCCCAGTCGTCGGATGCGGTAGCGAGATCTTCCATGCGTGAAGGAGCATGCGGTCAGGTCTGGTACCGTCGCGGTCCCCGATACCTATGTAAACGGGATCGCCAGATACCGGATGCCCCGCCGACAGCATGTGTGCCCTGATCTGGTGGGTCCTGCCCGTATCTATCCTGATCTCGAGCAGCGCACGATCGCCGGGCAGCTTTTTGAGGACGGAGAAGTGAGTCACCGCCGTCTGACCGGCCGCATCGGGGACCGCCCTGGAGGATTCGCCCTTTTCTATTGTAAGAGGTGTATCTATAGTGCCGCTGCATGATCCGGGGATGCCGTCGACAACTGCGAGGTATGTCTTCGATGCTTCGCCCTCTGATAAGGCGCGCGACAGCTCCCGCGCCGCTCGGCGGGTCTTTGCCACGATCAGTGCGCCCGACGTCTCGATATCGAGTCTGTGAACGGGCGAGGGGGCGAAGGGCGGCGGTCCGTCCGGGCCCTGCTGCGCGGGGGGGATATAGCGGCAAATCAAGTCGAGGAGTGAACCGAGTTCTCTGCGGTTGCCCGGCTGGACGGGGAGCCCGGCCGGTTTGTCGATCACGAGGAGGTCGTCGTCCTCGAAGAGCACGGGGATGCCAGAGCCTATATCTCCAAATCTCTCGGCGATCCTCTCTTCGCCGATGGGGGTATGCGACAGGTCTTCCGCCGGCCTGTCCTTCCGGAGGCGGATCTCGACGATGTCTCCGTCCTTGAGACGTGCCTTCCCGGGCATCTTCTCGCCGTTGAGGAGGATCTTGCCCTTCCTGATCAGCGTCTGGATGACCGGGAATGAGAGGGCCGGACGCACTGCCTTTACGAACCTGTCGAGCCTCGAGCCGGTCCAGTCTTCCATCACGGTTATCTTTGTCTCTTCTATCTCACTCATGCTCATCTCAGCACATGCATTTTACCACTCTCGACCTTGTCGCCATCGTAATCGAATGGTATATAGATGCACGGCGCAAAAGGCTGTGCCTGCTCAAGTCCGCCCTCGACCTCGCTGATCTTCCAGTCGGGTCTATAGAGGGAGATCGCATCGGCGGCGTACGGGAAGGCGAGTGGCGGATTCTCCAGCGCCGCGGCCGTGAATCCAGGTTTTTCCTCTACAGCCGCAATTACAAAATCGATCGTTCTCTTGTACAGTTCAGTAAAATCGCTCCAGATCTTCTCGATCTTGTCGACCCTTACAATGCTGCCGGCGACAAAAATACAGATTACCGTGATGCAAGCGATCTTCAATACCGGTTTTCGCGAGTCCCACAGCAGGGCGAGGACGAGGACAAATATGAGAATCATACCGACCGACGAGAGATAGTAGTACCTGTTCTGCGTGATCGAGATGGTAGAGAAGAATCTGTATCTGAACGCAGAGGCTGGCACCAGTGCTGCAAGAGCCCAGAGGGAGCCGAGCGCGTACTCTCGCCTTCTGTCTGTCACGCGGCCAAGCCACCAGAAGAAGGCCACCGCCCCGATCGCGAGAAGCTCGGGGAAAACGGGATGGGTGGGTTCTCTCAGCATAGTGCCTTCGTGGTAGAAGAGGGAGAAGAAGGGCCACGGCCAGAGCTGGTAGAGGAAGCCGCCAGCCGTGTTCCGCAGCATATGTATACCCGGTCCCCAGTTGTGCTGGGTGAATCCGCCGATAACCAGCTTTCTGGCAATCAGGTACAAGGCTGATATTATCGACCAGGACATGAGAGATATCCTCAGGGTACCGGTGATTTTCAAGTCTTTTCGATAGAAGATGAATATAAACAGCAGTATCGGAAGTCCGGCGATCGCTGTCTCCTTTGCCAGCAGCGCGAGTGCAAACAGTGTCGTCGAGGAGATGACAGTGAGGCGTCCGCGTTCCTTTCCGGAGATCAGAACGAGGATGGCGCCGAGCAGAAGGGCCGTCGACAGCAGCGTGGTCCTCGCGCTGATCCAGAATACTGCGCCGGTATGTATGCTCGAAACGGCGAACAGCACCGCTCCGACGGCGGCCTGCCGTATATCGCGTAGTATATGGATGAACAGGTGGAAGACGAGGGCAGAGCATATGAAATGCAGCAGGATATTGAACGTGTACTGCAGTCTCAGGTTCCCGGGGGCTAGATGTTCGAAGATATAGAAAGTGACATTTATCAGAGGCCTGAAGAAATTGACTACACGGTATGTGAAGAGGTTCGACGGGGTCATATCGTAGCGAGCCCTGCTCATCCACGAGAAATCGTCGTTGAACAGGTAATTGTCGGAAATTCCGTGGTACGTGATGAGGCAGAGGACGAACAGGAGCAGGTAGACGGACGGGGTCAGCCACCAGGCAGACACGCCGGAGTCGTTGACTCGGCCTTCGCCCGCTATGTTTATCGAGATCCCTGCACTCACGGGAAACACTATAATGGAGCAGCAGCCAGGGGTACAGCGATTATCAATTAATGCTGGCCCCGGAGACCAGGGCTGGATCGATGTACTTCGAGCTCCCGGCTCATACGCATCGATTCCCAATCAGATTGAGTCTTTCAGAGGAGACCGCTAAGTGCAAGAATGGCAATGTGGGCGGAATAAATGAAAGGCGCAGCTGAACGACATAACCGGCCTCCGGGACGGAACCATACTCGCCGTCGGGAACAACGGACTGATCCTGAAAAAGGACGAACGCGGTTGGTGGGATGATTTCGTCGCCGATGACGTCGATTTCACCGCCATCGCCATGAGTTCGGGTACCCATACCAGTTTCTTGGTCGCCCTCTGCGGGTCGAAGGGTCAGGTCTACCGGCCCTTTTCCAGCGGTTGGCTCGAAACGAGCCTCCACGCATCGGCCCCCTGGCCGTCACTCTACCTCGTCGACGGCGGCACGGCCTATGCGGCCAACGGCAACAAGGTGATGCGATTCGTGGGGGACGACTGGGTCGAATTCGCCCACTGGGAAATGGGATACGAGATAACGTCGATCCACGTGATCGACGCCACCCATCTGTGGGCCCTCGGCGTGGAGGATGGCATCGACCACTTCGTTCTATTCTACGACGGCAGCAGCTGGTCGATCCTCAAGCATGCCTCGCTGGACGGTTTCAACGCCCTCTGGTGCGACGCGACCGGCGCCAATGTCTTCGTGGCGGGTGAGGGAGGCCTGATCTGGTGGCGTCACGACGATATATGGGACCTCGATTACATTCACCCGGACGGTACGTCATTGTTTGATCTGGATGGAAATGACACCACCGGCCCGGTGGCCGTGGGTGACGGCGGGTTGATCCTGCGTCGCGGTCCCATGGGCTGGACCATTGAGGACAGCGGGACTTCAGCGGCTCTACGCGCCGTTCACGGCCCCGTGGTCGCCGGGGATGCGGGCACTGTCCTGATTCATTCCGGCGATCATTGGGAGGCGACAACCTCAGGGCTGGATGTCCGCCTCAACGGAGTATGGTACGGCGGGCCCGACAATATCTGGGTGGTGGGAGACGAAACGGCCGTCGCTCACTACGACGGGTCCGGTTGGACCAGGCTGATGACCCATCTTCCGGGAATCGACTTCCTGTCCGTCCAAGGCCTCGACCTCGGTGGTCCCTGGATCGGCGGCAGCGAAGGCTACCTACTGAAGACCCCCTGAGCCCCGGCCCATTCCGTTGTGTCTCAGCCTGCCCCTCACCATTATTCACCCTGATGCCCTTCGGTGTATCCTCAAGGATGCCATCCTATATCTCTGAAAAATTGTGTTCAATAGCTTTGAGTTACAAAACTTTAAGCCTGGTTCGCAGAATCACTCAAATTAACTCCCCATAGTGTACGCTATTAGAACTGCCTATATATAGAATTGGCTCGCTGTGCTGAACGCTATTAAAACCAATTACATATAAAATTCTCATGCCCACGATGTAGCAAAGCAAGGCATTCGTTTATAAGCGGTATTCTTTAAGCCTTAAAACAGAGACTCTGGTAAATGCTGGAAATCTATATATATTTTTATTAGACTAAGGAATGAAGTTTAATAATGCAGCGGCTTCAAGAAAAATTAAAAGATAGTCATAATCCCGCAAACATAAATATTGGATTCGCCCGCCTGGTCGAAACAAACCGAAATTCTCATTTCTCCAGAATTGCAACAATTTATAAGAATCTAAGGACGACGGATATAGCACCGATCCTATTTATCAGAAAGAAATTGCAAGATATCAGCATTCTTAAAGGAGCCGACGTAGGATGCGGTTGCGGGAGATACACCGCAGAATTGTTACGTTTTGCAGGAGATAATATTATTCTTACTTGTGTTGATGAGAATGAAGATATGTTGAAACAGCTTAAAATGAACCTGTCAGTAAAAGATCTGCAGAATTTTATTATGGTGAGATCCCCGGCAAGTAATCTGCAAGTAAAAACGAATTCATTGGACTTTATAGTTACTTTCAATGCTGTGCATCATTTCAATCTTGCAGGTTTTCTGAACGAGAGTGCCAGGACATTGAAAGACAACCGATATCTTTTTATCTACACCCGTCTCAGAAGCCAGAACAAAAGAAATATATGGGGAAGATATTTCCCAAAGTTTCACGACAAAGAAACCCGATTGTATTGTCTTGATGGGTTCAAAATGGTATTAGAACAAATTAGAACATTGAAATTGGATTCTATTGAATACTATAAATATAAACGAAAAGCTAGTACGAATTGGCTCATAAAACGCGCCATACAGCATCACTATTCAACTTTCGATTTATATGGCGGGGAAGAGTTTAATGATGCTCTGATGAAATTTCGGAAAAACATTGCTAATAATTATAGTGACAGAAATGGTGTTTTTTGGGAAGACGAAAATATAATGTTCGTCATTAGTAGAAATCCAAGATAAATAGTAAACTCGCTTTCTTTTGACAACAGTTCCTTCTATTAATATCGTCCATATGGGAAGACAAACTGAAAAGAAAAAGCCCTCGAAGAGGCCCTTAATAATATTTGGCTCCCCATAGTGGCCAGCTTTAGAACCGGGAGGCTAATCATCTTAAGTCCGGCCTTTTAATTGCCAGGATACTCCTCGAGAAACGTATCGATCTTCAAAAAAGCCAGACTTTGTCTCTGACAGATTCGGATTGGCCTAGAGTAAGGGTTTTCTTTGGACAGATACTGGAATCTCTGATAGTATTTCTAAACTATCCGAAGTCATGTCTTCAAATTGCGGCGTTTTTCCTTGAAGGGTCGTCAGAATGGTATCGAAGAACTCCCTCTTCCTGCACGAAGAAATCATGCTCCTTTCCCTGCGGGACAAGGAAGGCACCATAGCCGGTGGAACCATGTACCGTTACGCCATCGGTGGAGCCATTCTTGCCGAGCTGTTGCTGGACGGACGCATCACCGTGGAGGAGTCAAAGAAAAAGCTCGTTAATCTTGTCTCGTCCAAACAGGTAGGCGACCCAGTGATCGACGAATGCCTGCAGAGAATCGGCGACGCGAAGAGGCGTGCCTCAATGAAAACCTGGGTGACACGGTTCGCAGGCCTGAAGAAGCTCAATCATCGCGTGGCGGAACAGTTGTGCAGACGTGGCATCCTGCGAACCGACGAAGACAAGGTTTTACTGATATTCACCCGGAAGATCTATCCCGAAGTCAACCCACAGTCGGAGCGACAGCTGACCGAGCGCCTGCGCAAGGCCATCTTTACCGAAACCACAGTGCTTGATCCGCGCACCGTGGTGCTCGTGTCATTGGCGAACGGTGCTGACCTCTTAAAGGTAACATTCAACAAGAAACAGTTGAAGGGCCGTAAAAAGCGCATTGAAAAGATTCAGAACGGCGAAGTGACCGGGAAGGCTACCAAAGAGGCTATCGAAGCAAATCAGGCCGTCGCCATGATGGTCGTTATGATTGCTACCTGGTAATAGCAAGCTTCGTTGACACAATCCATGCCCATTCCTGGGGAGCGATCAAGAGTATGTACGGAGAATAAGAGACGTCTCAAACTCGATAAATATTAAGAGGTTCTTTCCTGAGAAAGAACCCCTTTTGTCCTGGCTCCCTATAGTGGACAGCTTTAGAACTGTATTGATTACCTCTCATTGCCCAGCTTTTACAGGAATGGTTCTTTTTTGAATCATTCCTGTTTAGTTAGAATGCAAGAACCATTTCCTTCCTCAAACCAGCCAAATCTAATGGATTTCCTATATGCCTCGAATCCCTGGAACAGCATTACAAGCAGGGCGGGCAGGAGAGTTGATGATTGGCCTTAATAATTCCCGGCTTCATATGATATAATTCCGGGTAACGACTAGGGGAGGACCTGCCAGAAGTTTTCGGCGGAGTTTTACTAGATAGACCGGACGCGGCCGATATTAAGGAGGGGATCTTTATGAGAACGCGGAGCGAAATGCTGTTGTTGGGCCTGACGGCCCTGATCCTTCTGACCCTCACGGGCTGTGGCGAAGACGATCCAGCTTCACCGGGCGATACCACCGCCCCCGCCGCGGTAACGGATCTGCGGGTAGAATCCGTTGTCGGCGGCGTGGTGACGCTGGCCTGGACTGCCCCCGGGGACGACGGCGACACGGGCACGGCGAGTACGTACGACATCCGCTACGCGAACTTCCCGGTAACGGATGGCAACTGGGAGACCTGCACACAGGCCTCGACTGAACCTGAGCCGGCCTCGGCAGACACGGAGCAGAGCGCAGTCATCGACACGGACGGCGGTATGGACTTCTACTTCGCCCTGAAGACCTCCGACGATGCGTCCAACTGGTCGAGCCTGTCCAATGTAGTCATCGCGCCGATGGGGGACGGCTTCGTGGTGCGCCAGCTCACCAGTGAGGGCAACAACGACCATCCGTGCCTTGACAACGGCTTCGTGGTCTGGATCCACTTTAACGTAGAAGATGGTGATGAGATCTACATCGCCAACCTGGAGAGCGCGGTCTCGACGCCCACGCGCCTGACAGGCAACGGCGGAGAGAAAGAGCATCCCAACAACCACGGCTCCGAGCGCATCGTCTGGGAGGGCCGGGGCGGCCACCCCAGCGACTGGGAGATCTGGGTCTACGACAAGTACGGCGTGCCGCGCTACGCCCAGTTCACCGACAACGACGTCACCGACCGCTTCGCAGACCTGGCCGGCGCGGGCAGTTTCGCCTGGATCCAGGGCAGCACCATGTTCGAGGCGGTGCACTACTGGTACGAGAGCGGTCACAGTGAGTCAGTTATCTCCGGCAGCTGCTGCCCCACGAGCCGGTGGAGCAACGACGCCCCCTCGGCCGACGATGGCACCGTGGTCTGGCACAGCTATGACCGGGTCGGCAGCGAAGGACACAAAGCCTGGCTCTGGAACGGCGCGCTCACCGACATCACCGAGACGATCGAGGACGGCATGGGCCGCAATTACTCGCTGCACGCGGGCGCCATCGCCTACGAATACGGAGCCAGCCCCGCCATGATCAGGTATTGGGACGGCACGACCGTGCACGAGGTCGGCGCGGGCTACGAACCCTCCCTGTACGACGGAACCATCGCCTACGAGGCATGGGACGGGCAAGACTGGGAGATCCGCTACTGGGACGGCACGACGGTGCATGACATCACCGACAATGACTACAACGACACGCAGGCTTCCCTGTACGGATCGATAATCGCCTGGGTGGGACGCCCTCCGGGCAGCGCCGACCAGATCTTCTGCGTCAGCGTGGCGGAGTAGGGCCTGTACGGGTTAGATAAAGAAATGGCTCCCCATAGTAAACTTTATTAGAACTGGTTGGATATTGTCGAACAAGGAATCCGCTTGACATACCCTATTATGGGCAGTCTAATACCTCTGGGCTAATGGAGTGGAAATAATGAAATATATCCATTAAAGGGGACTTAATATATTCGAGGAGGATTATTGCCTCATGAAAATCCATGGTGATTTACATGGTGATTTATATAGAGATTGGAATCTAAATATATTAGGCAATTACTCAACTATAGATTGTCCTGAGTGCGGAATTACAGATATTTATCATATCGTTGAGTATAAAAAAAGAAGAGTTTCAGCTATTTCCGAAAAGTTAAGTGGAAAACAGAGTTTTACATGGTGTGTTCAAAATGTGGATACAGCATGCAAATATATAACGAGTTTCAAGCATACGCTCTGGCCACCGCAGATCAAATAGAAGCCATAAATAAAAATCGAACCCATGATGAACGCTATTAGAACTGCCTCCCCATAATGGACAGGTTTAGAACTGTCTGCGCATAGAAATGGCTCCCCATTCGTAACCCTCTTCGGAATGTTCTCAGTTTTTTGAAGCCCTTCGATCGGCGGAAATAGACCGTCCTGCGTTAACCGAAAGTATTGCGGGCTTCGGAGATGTCTCCTCAGGTGAGACCCTCTTCATGAACAGTCTCTGTTCTGAAAATTCTGTGCCAACTGCTAACTGTAAGAATAGCAAGGCGGACGGAATAAATAGAAGGGAGTGCGTCCAGCGAAGGCTGGCGTGTTCAGTGGGAGTCAGTCCCACCGGGGCAAGAGTCAGGAGCCCCGTAGCTTGGATCGCACGGGTGGAGGAAACGAAGCACGTGAAGCCGATCGACAAAGCCATCTTCGGGATGGTGAGCGAG
>JAUWMD010000158.1 GCA_030613345.1 Candidatus Krumholzibacteriota bacterium | reverse complement strand
CCCCCCCCCCCGCGGCCCCCCCGCGCCGCCACCCCCCCCCCCCGCCCCCCGGCCCCGCCCCCCCCCGCCGTCCCCCGCCCCCCCCCCCGCGCGACGTCCTCGATACCTGGGCCGATACCACGAAGGCGGCCGGAGAACTCGGCTTCTCTCCGACCATCGGCCTGGAAGAGGGGCTGAGGCGCGAGATCGAATGGTACCGGGACCATTCCTGATGCGGAAAATCGGAGGTAGATCTTGGAAAACGCGAGAAGATACAGTGTGACGGTGATCATCCCGACCTACAACGAGGAGGGGAGTCTCGAAGAACTGTACAGGCGCCTCACCACGATGCTCGAGGAATCGGCCTCCGCCCACGAGCTCCTCTTTATCGATGACGGCTCGACCGACTCGTCCCTGCAGATCATCAGGAAACTCAGGGAGAACGACAGGCGGGTCAAGATAATCAGCTTCTCGAGAAACTATGGTAAATCCCCCGCCCTAGACGAGGGATTCAAGGCGGCGAAGGGGGAGATAGTTGTCACGATCGATGCCGATCTCCAGGACAATCCCGGCGAGATCCCGGCGATGATCGCGAAGCTGGACGAGGGATACGACCTGGTCTCCGGCTGGAAGCGGGACAGGAAGGATCCGATAACCAAGACCTGGCCTTCGAAACTCTTCAACTTCGTTACATCGGCCGCGAGCGGGATAAAACTCCATGATTTCAACTGCGGCCTGAAGGCCTATCGCAGGGATGTCGTCAAGAGAATCCGGGTCTACGGCGAGCTCCACAGGTTCATCCCCGTGCTCGCGGGATGGGAGGGCTTCAGGATAGGGGAGATGAAGGTCTCTCATTTCGAGCGGAAGTACGGCAGGAGCAAGTACGGAGCGAGCAGGCTCCTCAACGGGATGTTCGACCTGATGACGGTGATGTTCATCACGCGCAGGTCCACGACGCCGCTCCATTTCTTTGGAAGGATAGCTTTTTTCTTCTTCGCCGCCGGCGGACTGATCAACCTCTACTTCTTCATGCAATGGATAATGGGAGAGGGGCTTCACGTCAGGCCGCTGATGGTCCTCGGTCTGATAATGATCGTGATAGCGATACAGATCGGCTCGATCGGACTGCTCGCCGAAATGTTTTCCTCCTCGCTGGAGAGGACCTTCTCCTTCCGTGAGTACGAGATAGATGATCAGTAGCGAAGATACGGTCCGAAGACTCAGGATCTGCCTCGTGGGGCCGGCCTGGCCGTTCAGGGGCGGGATCTCCCACTACAATACGAGCCTGGCCCGGGAGCTGGCGCTCCGCCACGAGGTCAGCGTCATCAATTTTTCGAGGCTCTACCCCGATTTCCTCTTTCCCGGAAAGACGCAGTACGACGAGAGCGGCTCGACGCACCGCGTCGAGTCGGAAAGACTGATAGACTCGATCAATCCTTTTACCTGGATAAGGGCCGGTTTTCGGATCGCCCGTTCCAGGCCCGACATGACCGTGGTCCAGTGGTGGCACCCCTGCTTCGCGCCGGCGCTTGTGATGATATGCGCGATCCTGAGGATGCTGAGCTCGACGAAGATAGTGTTCATCTGTCATAACGTCGTTCCGCATGAGACCTCGCCGATAGACAGGATCCTCTCGTCGATTGCTTTTCTCGCACCTCACGCATTCGTCGTCCAGTCGCAGGAGGACAGGCGCAATCTGTTGAAGATAAGGAAGAAGGCAGTCGTATCTTCGCATCCTCTCCCGATATTCGATTTCTTCAGGAGCGGGGAGATGACGAAGGAGGAGGCCCGCGCAGAGATCGGAGAGGGTGAAGGTCCGCTCCTCCTCTTCTTCGGGCTGATTCGTCCCTACAAGGGGCTGCGGCACCTGATTGAGGCGATGCCATCGATCGGCGGGAGGACGGGAGCGAGGCTCCTCGTCGTCGGCGAGTTCTACGAGGACAGTACGCCATACTTCGAGCTGGCCGGGAAACTCTGCGTATCGGACAGGATCGGATTCATCGACAGATACATAGCCAACGAGGAGGTCGCCGCCTACTTCACCGCCGCCGACCTCGTGATGCTTCCGTACTTATCGGCCACGCAGAGTGCGATCGCCCAGGTGGCCATCGCGTTCGATCGCCCGATGATAGCGACCCGCGTCGGCGGTCTTCCCGAGGTCGTCTCCGAGGGGAAGACCGGATTCATCGTTCCTCCGGCCGATCCGGAAGGGATGGCGGATGCGGTGTCGAGATTCTTCGACGAGGGGTGGGGAGAGAGAATGGCTCCGAATTTCGAGAAGGAAAAGAAGAGATTCTCCTGGGCCTCTCTGGCGGATACTCTCGAAGAGATGCATTCGAAGCTCTCCCGAAGGAAGTGAAATGGACGGACGCAAGGTACACGTGATAATCCTCAACTGGAACGGGCGGGAGGTTATAGGGCCGTGCCTGGAGTCGCTGCTGCGTGTTTCAGATCCGCCGCTCGATATAATCGTCGTCGACAACGGCTCGACCGATTCCTCCCCGGAGATCGTGCGGCAGGGATTCCCGGGAGTGGAATTGATCGAGAACGGCGAGAATCTTCTCTTTGCCGCGGGAAACAACGTAGGCATCGAGGCCGCACTGGAGAGGGGAGCGGAGTTCGTCCTCCTGCTGAACAACGATACGGAGGTCGATCCGGGCTTCGCGTCGGAGATGCTCCTCGCATTCAGCGATCCCGCCGTGGGTGTAGCCGGACCGAAGATATACTACCACGATGATCCGGAAAGGATATGGTACGGGGGAGGGGGATTCAACAGGTTCACGGGAGTGCCCTTCCACCGCGGTCTCCGCAGGATGGAGGGCTCGTTCGAAGATACACCCTGCGAGACCGGATGGGTGACCGGGTGCGCCCTGATGGCGAGGCGGGAGGTCTTCGTGCAGATCGGTCATCTCGACCCGTCGTATACGATCTACTGCGAGGACGTTGATTTCTGCCTGCGGGCGGCGGCGGCCGGCTGGTCGCTGCGGTACGTCCCGTCGGCGAGGCTCTGGCACAAGGTCAGCTCGAGCAGTGGCGGAGGGATGACGCCCTTCAAGCTCGAGAACAGGATAGCAGGCACATGGAAGCTCTTCGCCACGCACAGGCCGCTGTGGTGGCGGGCGCTTGTCTTCCCGGTCCATGTGGCGGCGTTCCTCGGGCTGTCCCTCGGCCTTCTCCTGACGGGGAGGTGGAAGCTGCTCTCGGCGGCGATGAGAGGGGTGGTGAAGGCGTCGCGGACCGGGTCCGACTGACCGGGGAACGGGATTTTGACCATTTACCGACCGGTGTGAAAGTGATAGAATCATTTGGGTAGCATGCCCCTGTATTGATAGAGGAGAGTTTATTGGCTGGAAAGAACAAGCCGGCCGGACCGGTTCGCGAAACGTTCGATCCCGTCGGCAGCTTCGATTCCATGAAGGGGTGGAAAAGGGGTATCGCGGCGGCCGTGATCCTGATGGCCGTGCTCGCCATCCTCGTTCCCGAGCTCGTCTTCCTCGACAATGTCATTATCGCGCCCGACACCAAGGCGCCGATGAGCTTCGGGACGGTGGGCAAGCAGAGCCTCGAAGAAGGGATCTACCCCCTCTGGAACCCTTACCTGTTCTGCGGGATGCCCAGCTTCTCGAGCCTCGCCTACACTCCGTACGTCTACCCTGTATCGTACATAACGCATATCCTGTACACGTACGCAGGTTTCCCCGCGATGGGGTGGCTTCTGCTTCATTACCTCCTCGCCGGCGCCGGGATGTATCTGCTGGCCAGGTCGTTCGGGATACGTCCATCGGTCTCCCTGCTGGCCGGAGCAATTTTTATGATAATGCCGAACTACGTCGCTGCCGGGGCGAATGGCCACGGATCCCAGGTGGGGGCCATTGCGTGGATGCCGCTGGCGCTGCTCTTCGCCAGGGGAGTGCTCGGCGGCACGAAGAGAATCGGCTCGGCGGCGCTTCTGGCGATCGTCCTCGGCATGCAGATGCTGCGTGGCCACATCCAGATCTCGTACTACACCTTTCTGCTGATAGGTCTTTTCTTCATATTCGAGATCGTCGGACAGATCAGGGAGGGGAAGGGAAAGGAAGCGCTCGCCGGATCCGGGCTGCTCGCCGCCTCCTTCGTACTTGCCCTGGGGATCGCCGCAGTGCTCGTCTTTCCCGTGCGCGACTACGCCGCCTGGTCGATTCGCGGCGGAAGCGGTGGGGGGCTGGACTACGACTACGCGACGGGGTGGAGCCTCCACCCGAAAGAGATGCTGACCTTCTTTTTCCCCTGGTCGTCCGGTTTCGGCAAGGTGACATACTGGGGCAGCATGCCGTTCACCGATTACCCGAACTATATCGGGCAGGTGACGGCGCTCTTCTCGATCCTTGGGGCCTTCATCGTCAGGGGCAGGGCGAAGTGGTTCCTGCTGACAGCCGCTGTCCTCGCCACGCTGATCAGTTTCGGCAGGTTCCTTCCCATCCTCTACGACCCGCTGTTCAGGTTCCTGCCGTGGTTCGACAAGTTTCGCGTCCCGGTAATGATCCTGATCGTCCAGCAGCTCGTCCTCGTCATCCTCGCCGCTCTCGCGATCGAGGAGCTCTTACGCAGGGCCGCGCAGGATACCCTTCCGGGATGGCTCGGGGCCGGCAGGCTGAAGTGGGTGCTGATAGCGTGCGCGGCCGTGCTGGTGATCTCGCTTATCGCCGGCGGCTCGATTCGTCTCGGAATAGAGTCGGACCCCGCGGTCAAGGCGAGGGTCAAGGGCGAGTGGGTGGCCTTCGCGGCCGGCAGATACTCTGCCGACCTCGTGCGGTCTCTGTTTTTTCTCCTGCTCACGGCGGGAGCCGTCTTTGTCGTTGTGCGCGGCAGGGTCAGGTACGGACTGATCATCGGCGCGATCGCACTGATCGCGATAGTCGACCTGATGACTGTCGACCATTCTATCGTGAGGCCGGAGAA
This sequence comes from Candidatus Krumholzibacteriota bacterium, assembly GCA_030613345.1. Classification (GTDB taxonomy): domain Bacteria; phylum Krumholzibacteriota; class Krumholzibacteriia; order Krumholzibacteriales; family Krumholzibacteriaceae; genus JAUWCL01. Next base: position 1,361 of record JAUWMD010000158.1, on the reverse strand, counting down.
GATCTGGCACTCCTCGAACTACAGGCTGATCAATCCGCTTTCAGAGAAGAAGGGGCTGGCGACGCCGACCGAGACGGCCGTATGGCTTTCGGGGCGTGAAGGGATATTCAGGGTGTTTCCCGTTCCCGCCGCCAGGCCGGGCGGCTGGAGCCACAACGTATTCCCGTTCAGCGACAACAGCTACATGATGGCCGGAATATTCTCTATGGGCGGGTATCACGCGGCCAAGCTGAAGAACTACCAGGACGTGATGGATGCCATGTTCGGCGTCTTCAACGGCGGAGGCATGCCCCTGCCTCTCCTCAATATGCTCAACGCCAGATATTTTCACTCGACGTTCCCGCTCTTCAGGGAAGATTCGCCCTTCCCGCTCGTATTCGAGGGGGAGAACAGCTATGTCTACGAGAATCCGTTCGCGCTCCCGAGGGTCTTCATGACGGGAAGCTTCAGCGTGATGAAACGCGGAGAGATACTGGCCGCGATCAGTCGGCAGGATTTCGATCCCGCTTCCGTGGTCCTGCTCGAGAAAGAGCCGGCTGTCGTTCCGGAATCGGCCGAGGGAAGTGCGGCGGAGATCGTGTCGTACGGATTGAATTCGATAACGATAAAGGCGCACGTGGAGAAACCGTGCGTAATGGTGCTCAGCGAGATAGACTACCCCGACTGGATCGCCACGGTCGATGGAGAGGAGAGGGAAATCCTTGCCGCGGATTACTGTCTCCGGGCCCTGCCGCTCGAAGCGGGAGATCACGAGATATTGTTCGAGTACAGATCCCCCGTCATCAGGAAATCTCTCGTTCTGTCGGTCATCTCGCTGATATTTGCCGCCGCGATAGCGGTGATCCCGGGAGTAACCGCGGGAAGAAAGGGATAGGCAATTGAAAGCCCTCATCATCGTGCCGACGTACAATGAGAAGGAGAACATCGAGGGGATCATCGGGGCCGTCCTCGCGCAGGGCGACGATATCGAGATCCTGGTCGTTGATGACAACTCTCCCGACGGGACGGGGGAGATCGTCGATCGCCTCGCTGCCGTCGAACGGCGGATACACGTGATTCACCGGGAAGAGAAGCTCGGGCTCGGGTCGGCATACATAGCGGGGTTCAAATGGGCGCTGGCCAACACCGACACGCAGTTCGTCTTCGAGATGGATGCCGATTTCTCTCACGACCCGAACGCCATACCGGAATTACTCGAAGTGGCGAAGGATTATGACCTCGTGATCGGCTCGAGATATCTTCACGGCATAACCGTCATCAACTGGCCTTTGAGCAGGCTGATCCTCAGCTACGGGGCGAACAGGTATACGCGCATCATCACGGGCCTTCCCCTGAAGGATTCCACAGGTGGCTTCAAGTGT
>JAUWMD010000134.1 GCA_030613345.1 Candidatus Krumholzibacteriota bacterium | reverse complement strand
TGCCACGCTCACAGACGGATTTGAAGACAACGATCTGAAGGTATCCACGAGAGGTAAACCGGCTGCTTTCATCGAGGTCTACCGCGTCGCCGACCAGAGCGCCCTCGAGGTGGCATCCGCCGTTAAGCGATACGTCGGGGACATCCGCGACGACCTGCCCGAGGGGATGGACGCGGTATTTTTTCAGGACAGATCGATCCTCCTCAAGAGCAGGATCAGTCTCCTTATCAAGAATATGGCGCTCGGGCTCGTCCTCGTCATCATTCTCCTGTCGCTCTTCCTTAACTTCAAACTCGCCTTCTGGGTGACGATGGGTATACCGATATCTTTCGCCACGGGCCTGTGGCTGCTTCCCCTGTTCGGTATCTCGATCAACATGATCTCACTCTTCGGATTCATACTGATTCTGGGAATCGTCGTCGACGACGCGATCATAATCGGCGAGAACGTATACCGGAAGCGCGAGAAGGGAATCCCTCCATTTGAGGCGGCCGTCCAGGGAGCCTCGCAGGTCAGCAGGCCGGTCATCTTCGCCGTGCTGACGACGATAGCGGCCTTCTGGCCCCTCCTGATGTTACCGGGCACCCGCGGGAACTTCATGCGCAATATTCCGATCGTGGTCATCGCCGTACTGGCCGGATCGCTGATCGAGGCGCTCCTGATACTGCCTGCTCATCTTGCCAGAAGCCGGTTCAAGGCATTCAACCACAATCCGGAAGAGAAGGGGACCAAGCTAGCCGACAGATGGTTAAAGAACTTTGTCAAGGGACCTTACAGGCGTTTTCTCGCGTTCTGTCTTAAGTGGAGATACGCCACTGTAGCAGTCGGCGTGGCCCTTCTGATCTTCACGATAAGCATCATCGCCAGCGGGCGGATAAAGCTTACATTAATGCCACGCCTCGACTCGGACTATCTCTCCTGCTCCGTGGTGATGCCTCCGCGTACGCCGGTCAGCCGTACCGAGGAGGTGCTTGCCCGTATAGAGCAAGCCGCGATCGAGACGATGAAGGAGGCGGACAGCCGCCGGCCCGATGACGCACCGTCGGTGATGGAGGAGTATTTCACACTGATCGGAGTCCATATGGGCGGACACGGACCGTTCGCTACTTTTGAGATAGGAGGGAACCTGGCCCAGGTACACATCCAGCTTCTCGAAGGAGAAAAGAGAAATATCAAATCGCGATACCTCGTCGGCGAATGGCGTAAGAAAGTCGGGCGTATCCCCGATGCCGAAGCTGTCTCGTTCAAGGGGCAGACAGGAAGGGTGAACGCACCGATCGAGTTACACCTCTCGGCAGACGACAACATCAAGCTTTTCGAAGCGGTCGAGGCCCTGAAGACCGAACTGCGGGCGTACCCCGGCCTGATCGAGGTCGCCGACAACTACATGCCGGGCAAGCAGGAGATGCAGCTCAAGCTCAAAGCTGAAGCGAGAAGCCTCGGTCTGACGCTGAGCGATCTTGCCCGCCAGGTAAGGGCCGCCTTCTACGGCTCCGAGGCCCTTCGCATGCAGATCGGCGAAGACGAGGTCAAGGTCCTCGTACGATACCCGGACAATGAACGCAGATCGGTCGGAAACGTCAGCGGCATGCGGCTCCGCATGCCGGACGGCACCGAGGTTCCGTTCAGGCAGGTCGCCGAGGTTAAGACCGTTCAGGGCTATGCGACCATCTCGAGGGCTGACAGAAAGCGGGTGATCGCCGTATCGGCCGATATCGAGGAGGGACAGGCCAACACCACCGAGGTAAACCGCGCCCTTGAGGCAACAATACTTCCCGCTATTCGTGAATCACATCCGGACGTCCGTTTCGCCATCGAAGGCGAGGGACGCGAGGACCAGGAATTCATGTCGTCGATCCTCAGGTCGTTCATGATAGCGCTGTTCCTCATATATGCACTCCTCGCGATACCATTCAGATCGTTTACACAGCCGCTCATAGTAATGACGGCGATCCCGTTTGGAATGGTCGGGGCGATCTTCGGCCACATGCTGATGGGCTACGACCTGAGCATGATGAGCCTCTTCGGGATGGTCGGCCTGTCGGGAGTCGTCGTGAACGACTCGCTCGTTCTCATAGAGGCGACGAACAGGATCCGCAAGGGAGGCGGAACGGTAAAGAAAGCGATCAGCACTGCCGGCGAGTTGAGGTTCCGGGCGATCATCCTCACCTCGATAACGACATTCGTAGGGCTGACGCCGATGCTTCTGGAGAGATCGCTCCAGGCGAGGTTCCTCATCCCGATGGCGGCGGGACTCGGCTGGGGCGTATTGTTCGCTACGGGGATCACCCTGCTTATTATCCCTAGCCTCTACCTCATACTGGAGGACCTGAAAATGCTCTGGGGAAAAATCTTCCCTGGGATCCCCGCCTGAAGCGTGTCCCCGCCTCAGTTCTTCAGGAGTACGTATGGAGAAAGGTCGAGCCTGAGGTTCCGTTCGATCTCGGATACGGTCTCAGGACCGGTCTCCGAGAAGACAAACGCGAAGACACGATAGTTCTCCCAGTCGGTCCTGCGGATCTCGAGCGGATTCGAGAAATTGGCCGCAAAACCGTTGTAGTCGATATCCCGTACCCGTTCGATGGGAATATCCCCGGGTATGAACGCGACATACATCGAGTAGACGCTCTCCTCCCTCCCCTCGAATACGGTATTCCAGTCGGGCCTCTTCCGTTCGAGGAAATACTCGTGTGTATTTATCCCCCATGCGTACCATCCGAAATCGGTCCCGCCGAATCCTGCGAACCTCATCGGATTGGCCTCGACGGGGACGATATCGCGGCCGTCCACCCTCATCTCAATATGGAGGGGGCAGTTCCTCAGATCCGCGAGCTGGCCTATCCGCGCGATCGGGGCGGTGAATGTCCGGATCCCGTACTCCACTATCGCCTTCGAGGTAACGTAGGTCGTATCGCTCACGTCGGTGCCGGAGGAGAAAAGATGGTGGAGGACATTGAGAATCACGGGGCTGCCATTCCCGTCGTAATATGCGTCGACGGCGAACTCCTCGCCGTTGATCCCCTCCTCGATAATGAACATCCCCGGATCGAAGACCTGACCGGGGTACATCCCTCCGACCCTTTCGAGATCCTCGTTTATCGACTGAAGCGCGGCCGGCCAGTCGCCGTCCGACTCGATCTTCTGAACGGCCATGCTGAAAAATCCGACGGCCGGCTTGACGACAAACGGCTTGGACAGCTCGGAGGGATCGAGATGACGCAGCGCCTCGAGATCGATTCCGGCATAGAAGAACCCGGGATGATCCTCCTCGATCATTTTTCGGAAATGGATCTTGTTCTTCAGCCGGTCGATCCTGGCCGGCAGGCCGGAAGGATCGAGGTTCTTCGCGATCCAGCCTATCGCATCCTCGGAACTGGTATATATCAACGGGTACTTTCCCGTGTTGGCCTCAGCGGCGAATTCCACCTCGTCGATCAGGTTGAGATCGTAGTCCTCAGCGATCGCTTCGGAGACACTGTTGCGGAGCACAGGCGTCCGGAGGCGCTGAAGGGTTCCGGCAAGTAGGTCGGACACATACGGCCTGTCGAGGATTATCACTTTTTATGTTCTTCCCTCGGAAGCCTTCCCACAGGCATTACGTACAGCGGCACTTCCTCCCCGGTCATGCCGATCAGTTGCTTGAGCGAATCGTCTGTGAAGGCGCCGATGGCGCATGTGCCGAGCCCGAGCGATCCGCACTGGAGATAGACGTTCTGTGCCGAATGGCCGAGGTCCATACAGACGTACCTTTCCCTGCCACGCTCCCCGTACCTCTTCGTGCATCTCTTGTAGACGGCGGACCAGACGATCGAGATCGGCGCCGCGCCCGCGAACTTCTGGCTGAGGCACGCGGCCTGCAGGTCGATCCGGACATCGCCGTCGGTGAGTCTGTGTATCAGGTGTCCTTCCGGAACATACCAGTAGATTCCGGGCAGCAGACCCTTCACATCGCCGGCGACGAGATATATCTCGAGCGGATAGGTGGCCCCGGCCGACGGGGCGGTCTTTAATCCCCCGCGTATGAAATCGGGCATCCCCTCCCGCGTGTACGTGATACCGTACGCGGCCCAGAGAAGCTGTGACACCTCTTCCAGCGTGACAGGCTCATCGGTATATTTCCTGACCGATCTTCGCTCCTGAAGGACCTTCTCTATCGAGAACTCCCCGTCGAGGACCGGCTCGGGCAGCTCTATCGTCGCTATCGCCTTGTGCTGGACCGACAGATCGCCGCTGCAGGCGGAGGCCGGCAGCATGATGCAGATCGTCAGCAGCATTATCGTTAAATATCTCATCGGGATCTCCTTTCGCTCGTTTGAGGACACGCTGGAGAGATTAACCTTTGCCGGAGGTATATTCAAGTATATCCCCGGCCCGGTCGACATACCAGACCAGGGACTCTCCGGGTGATATCTTGAACGCCGGATACTGATCCGCGGCCATCCGGCCGGTGAAGAGGATGTCGTTGAGGAGGTCGGACTTCGAATCTCCCGAGACGAGGAAGAAAACGTTTCTCGCCGCGTTGAGAACGGGCAGGGTCAGCGTGACGCGTTCGGCCGGCTCGATACCGGGCGGAGCGTTTACCGCACAAACCCACCTCTCCTTCTCGTCGATCACGGGATCTCCGGGAAATATCGAGGCAATGTGACCGTCCACGCCCAGGCCGAGGAGTACCAGGTCGAATTCGGGAAGGCCTGTTCCGGGAATACCGAAAAAACCCCGGATCTCGTCTTCATACAGTTCCGCCGCCCGGGATGAAGTCGGGGCTTCGACCCTTACGCGGTGGATATTTTCATCGGGGATATCTATCCGCTCGAGAAGCGTCTCAACGGCGAATCCGAAATTGCTCGAAGGATCATCTGCCGGGACGAACCTCTCGTCCCCCCAGAAGATGTGTACCTTCTCCCAGTCAATGCTGACGGCCTCTCCAGCCAGGATCTCGAACAGGCGACGTGGAGTACCGCCTCCCGAAAGCGCCAGCGAGAAGAGCCGCCCGTCTCCCGTCGAGACTGCGGCCAGCTCCGCTACCCCGGCAGCCGCTTCCAGGCTCATCGATTCCATATCGTCGAAGACATGGACGGTGCGCCGCATGAGATTACCGTCCCTTTCTGACTGACCACGAATGCCCGTCACGGATCAGGAGTTCGGCCGCCTTTCCGGGTCCCCATGTCCCGGCGGCGTAACGCGCCACAGGCAGATCTGGATCGATTGCGGGCTCGAACAGCTTCCAGGAAGCCTCCACCTCGTCGGCGTGGACAAACAGGGTCTGATCTCCGGTCATGATATCGAGAAGAAGCGTCTCGTACGCATCGGGCAACCTGCCGAACGCATCGGCATAACTGAAATGGAAATCATGAGGCTCGAGAGTAAACGGTTCCCCCGGTTTCTTCACGTCGAACGACAGGGTGAAGCTCTCGTCCGGCTGCAGGGTGATATTGAGAACGTTCGAGCGAAGAGCGCATCCCTCGATGGTCTGGAAGAAACAGACCGGCGGCCGTTCGAAGACGACGACAATCTGTGTCGTCTTCGCCGGCATCCTCTTGCCGGTCCTGATGTATATCGGCGTTCCCTTCCATCTCCACGTATCGATGTAAAGACGGACTGCGGCGAAGGTCGGTGTGGCGGAACCCGCGCTGATCCCGTCCTCCTCGAGAAATCCGGGCACTTCTTTTCCGTCGATTTTCCCCGCGTCGTACTGCCCGAGGACAATATTTTCGGGTCGGATCGGCATGATGCTGCGAAGGATCTTGATCTTCTCCTGCATGATCGAGCCGGCCTCGAAGGCGGCCGGGACCTCCATCGTGATCAGCGTGAGCAGCTGCGCGATGTGATTCTGGATCATGTCGCGCACGGCACCGGCCGCATCGTAATACCCGGCCCGCCTCTCCACGCCGAGGCTCTCGGCTACCGTTATCTGGATGTGGTCGATCCGGTCGCGGTTCCATACCGACTCGAACATCGCGTTCGCGAAGCGGAAAACGAGGAGGTTCTGAACCGTCTCCTTGCCGAGGTAGTGGTCTATCCGGTAGATAGAGTCTTCATCGAACCAACGGTGGACGTGGTCGTTGAGTTTCATCGCGGATTCGAGATCCCGGCCGAACGGTTTTTCTATGACGAGCCGTGACCATCCCGCTGATCCGGACAGTCCCGCCTCGCCGATATTCCCGATCACGGAAGGAAAAGCATCCGGAGGGAGCGCAAGGTAGAAGATCCTGTTCCCGGGAATATTGTGGGCATTTTCGAGCTCGTCGAGCCTCTCTCCGAGGCGCCCGTAGTCCTCAGGCGACCCTTCGCCCAGGCACTGATAGAACACGCAGCCCGTACACCATTTCGCGGCGCCCTCTCCCCCGTCGAGCCCCGCTTCCAGGAGGGCCTCGAGTGTCAGTTCCCTGAACTCTTCATCTGTCATCTTTTTTCTTCCCGCGCCGACGATGATGCAGTCGGGCCCTATCATACCGCCCGCGAAGAGATGATAGAAGGCGGGAAGGATCTTTCTTCTCGTCAGGTCACCGCTCGCGCCGAATATCGTGAAGATATGCGAAGGGATGTTCATCTCGACCTCACCCCGTGCCCGCCGAAGCTGTTCCTCATCGCGGCGAGAAGCCGGTCGGCGTACGAATTGTCGTCCTGCGAGCGGAACCTCTCGGAGAGCGCCAGCGAGAGCACCGGCGCCGGGACTCCGAGATCTATCGCCTCTATCACCGTCCACCGGCCCTCCCCCGAGTCGGAAACAAACGGCGCTATGCCGGCGAGCTCCTCGTCGCCATCCAGCGCCTCCGCGATAAGGTCTAGAAGCCAGGAACGTACGACGCTCCCGTATCGCCATATCTCCGATACGGAGTGCAGGTCGATCCCGAATTCCTCCTTCGACTTCATTATCGTGAATCCTTCGGCGAACGCCTGCATCATCCCGTACTCGATCCCGTTATGCACCATCTTTACGAAATGGCCCGCTCCGGATGGACCGACGTGCCCCCACCCTCTGTCTGGAGCGGGTGCGAGAGTCTCGAGGACAGGCCTGAGGACACCGACCGCCGATTCCTCCCCTCCCACCATCATACTGTACCCTTCCTTCAGCCCCCATACGCCTCCGCTCGTGCCGACATCGATCATGCCGATCCCCGCTTCGCGCAGCACCGCGGCGCGCCTCTTCGTATCTGTATACCTGGAGTTCCCCCCG